>JAABSQ010000551.1 GCA_011390315.1 Desulfobacteraceae bacterium | reverse complement strand
TCGGTCCCCTCGACCGGGAAAATGAGCTTTTTCGTGATCAGAGCGGAGAAACCGGATTTTCCGGTTCGGGATTGAAACTAGCTTGGATCTGAATCCGTGGGAACCGTCTTTTCCGTGGCATCATTCGCTTCAGGAATCGCTTTTACCGGCGCACCATTCGCTTCAGGGGCCGTATCGGCGGATTTTTCGGATTCCACTGTTTTTTCAGGGGTTCGAATCAGGATGGGGTGAATGACGGTGGTGGTCGGAAGGTCCTTGAGCTGATCGCTCATCATTTGGATCTCTTTTACCTCGATTTTTGTTTCATGGGGGAGATTGTCCGGGGTTTTGGCCTCGAAGCTCAGGCGAAGCAGCGGGAATTCTTTTCCCTTTATCCCCCGGGCGCCGGCCATGACGATGATCAGAACCCCCGGTTTCTTGTCGTTGACGATGTGCATCAACGAGGTGGTGGCCCGGGTCTTTTCCGCTTTCTTGAAATTCAGCACCCGGTCGTCATAGGCGAGGGAGAGCTTCACGCCGGCCAGATTTTCAACCGCATCCACTAGGACCGGGATTTCAAAACCGCCGCCGGGTTCTATTTCCACGGCCGGAAATGTCAGCTCTACTCCCAGGGCCGGGGTATGAAAGGCCATGAATCCGAAACAGATGAGGCAGAGAGTCAAAAGTCGCTTTGGAAACCAGTTCATTGGAGTTACTCCTGTAAAATCAGATGGGTCGCTGGGTGTCGTCTTCGTCGATCCGGCGCAGGCCGTCCATCAATAAAAAGGTGAATTCACCGATTTCGGGGGTGGTCATCTCCTCGGGTTCCAGACCGGTGAGAAACTTGAACCGGCCCTCTCTTTCTTTTAAAATTTTGAAAAAGGCCTCCCGCCCCTCTCGGCCCGCATATTCGGCCCGAATTAGTTTGCCTTCCCGAAATGCGATTTCCGCCGGACCTTCGGCAAGTTCCAGACGCAAAACACCGGTCTTCAGGTTCACATTAAAAACCTGGCAGAGTTCATACGGCGGAAGATCGGAGAGATTCCCGGTCACCCCCGACTCGAGTTCTTCCGACCGGCGGGCGTTGATCTCGGCCAGTCGTCTGGACAGAAGACGAGTGAAATACATATGCAAGGAGGGGGATTTGTTCAAGAGTTTTCTGAAGTCGTCTCCGTTGATGTAGATCACCTTGGTCGGTTCCACCGCCTTGATGGTGGCGGTCACCGGATCACCGCTCAAAAGGCTCATTTCCCCGAACACCTCCCCTTTACCGAGAAAGGTGATGCTCACACTCTTTTCTCCCAATACCTCGACCGAACCGGAAACGATAATGAACAGATTCTGTCCGATATTTCCTTTTTCTATGATGACCTCGCCCGGTGCGAATTTGGTGAGCTTCAGGAACGGGACATAGCTTTTGATGTCGTTTTCATCCAGAACCTTGAAAAAAGAGAAGTTGCTCAGAAGGCTTTCCACCACTGCGATGTCGGTATCCGGTTTCGGAACCTCATCCGCGGCGAGGGATTTTTTTTCGCGTTTGCATTCCAGACGAATGGTCCCGGTGCATCCGCTGCAGTCGATGATATACCCGGGAACCCGGTCGATGCTTTTGTACTTGATCAGCACCTCGGAAATATCTTCGATCAAGATGCGACAGGCCGATTTTTCCAGGGGAAATTTGATGACGGTGGTGCTGATAAAGGTCTTTTCCTGTTTATGTTCCAACAACAGCGCCTTACCGGACAACTTGAATCGATCCCCCAGTCCGTAAAAGGGGCAGCTGTTGTCTTCGATGAGTTCGAATACGGCTTCTAAAAAGCTCATGAAAGTGAAAAAACCCGTCTATTTGAAGGAGATTTCCAGGGTATCCCCTTCCCTTTTCACCGGAAACTCTGTCAAAGCGCCCTTTGCGGGACCGTTCTTGAGGTCTCCGCCTACAGTGAAGGTGGATTTGGATACGCTGCAGCATTGAAGGGCGTCGCCCTTCGGCATCGGATCGATCCGCCGCCCCATGTGGGTGCAACGGTTTTTGAGGGCGTGAAACCGGCCGTCGGCGCCGTGAACGATCAATATCCTTTCGGGAAGCTCTCCGCCTTCCAGGCGAATGGCGCCGCCCGGATTCTTCAATTCTCGGGCCCGATTCAGGTCCAGGAGGATTCGATCGTTCTCCATTCGCCAGCACCCGCTGTCCTGGGGCGGTCGGGTTTCGCAGATTCCGAGTATCCGTTTTAAAATTTTCATATGGATTCCTTTACAGCAGATAAATGGCTTCGTCAAAGAGGGAAATGATCTGTTTCTCCCAGGCCCCCTTGCGCTGAGTGGAGATTTCGTCGGACGGAATCACCCGAAGAATCTCTTCCAGGGTGGTGATCTTATTCAACACCAGGTAGAGACCGTTCTCCTCCATGGTGGTCATTCCCCGGCGCCGGGCCGCCGTGAAGATTTCCCGTTCCGAGGCCCGCTTCAGAATAATCTCCTTTAAAATATAGTCGATGCTGAGGATTTCAAAGATGCCGATCTGGCCCCGGTATCCGGTGTCGCTGCATTTGGAGCACCCTCGGCCCCGATAGAAATTCATTTTGGAGACTTCCATTACATCGACGTTGAGCCCGGCCAGGACTTTGGGTTCCGGGATATACCGCTCCAGGCAGTGGGGGCAATTCCGGCGAACCAGCCGCTGTGCGACCACGCCGGCAATGGAAGAGGCCGCCATGTGAGGCTTGATGTCGAAATTCATCAAATGGGTGATGGTGGACACGACATTGTTGGTATAGGTGGACGAAAGCACCAGGTGGCCCATCATGGCCGACTGGAACATCAACCGGGCGATCTCCGATTCCCGGATTTCACTGACCATGATAATATCCGGGTCCTGGTGCATGATGGATCGAAGCCCCACGGAAAAACTGAGCCCGTCCCGCGGATTGACCTGAATCTGATTGATTCCCGGTATCTGGAATTCGATGGGATCCTCGATGGTGATGATGTTGCTCTCCTCGGACCGAAGATACCGCAGGGAGGTGTACAGGGTGGTGGATGTGCCGCTGCCGGCCGGGCCCACCACCAGGATCATGCCGTGGGGACGGGACAGAAGGGAATAGAATGTGCTCAAATCCTTGGGATGCATTCCCAGGTTTTCGAGGTTTCTCATCTTCTGGTTTTTCCCCACCACCCGAATCACCGCCTTTTCACCGGTAAAGGTGGGCAGCATGGAAATTCGAAGGTCCGCCTCCATATCCCCCACCCGAACCGACACCCCGCCGTTCTGGGGCCGGCGGGTCACACCGACATCCATATGGGCGATGCTTTTCAGGCGGGCCAAAATGGCCGGATAGACCTGGGCCGGGAAACTGGTGGTGTTCCGAAGAATTCCGTCGAGTCGATATCGAACCAGCACATCGTTTTGACGCGGGGTGATATGCACATTGGTGGCGCCGGTTCGAATGGCGTCGATGAGAAGCCGGTTGATGGAGCGGATGATGGCCGGGGATTCCGCAGAACTGAGAAGCTTTCGGGTATCGACCTTCTGCTCTTCATCTACCACCACTTCCATCCGCTCTGCCGCGCCGGAGCCTGCCCGGGTATCCTCTTCCGGTCCCTTGAGTGTCTTTAAAAAGCGCTCCACCGCGGAAGGGGTGGTGACCAGAGGGACGACTCCGCCGCCGATCATGAATTCGATATCGTTCATGGTGGACCGGTCCAGGGGATTGGCCATGGCGATCTTGAGAATGTTCCCTTCCCGCTCGATGGGAACCACCTGGTTTTTGATCAGAAAATTTTCCGGCAACAGCTTCAGAAGCTCTTCGGACACCGTCACCTTTTTCAGATCGATGCTGGGGATGCCCAGCTGTTTGGACAGGGCGCCGACCATGTTTTCTTCGGAAAGGAAATCCATTTCCACCATGATGTTGCCGATACGGCCGCCGGTGACGCTCTGTCTCTGAAGGGCGGCTTTCATCTGGTCCCGGGTGATCAAGCCGGCTTCGAGCAGGATATCTCCGATCCGTTTCCTCTGTCCGATCCGCCGGCCGGCGGATCTTGTTTTCGTATTCTGAGCCATCTTATCGTTTCCTCGCTTCCTGTTCAGGCAACCCTACCCCCCCTGCGGAACAGGTGTCAATTAGAGAATGAAGAAACCCTTCGGGTGCGGCTTTTTTCAAGGGGTCTATTGACCCGGATCGGGTAAACCGGTATGAATTCCTCACGAAACGGCGATGCCGGTTCTCGCCGGGAATCATCAACATGAAATGGAGGTGCGCTGAACGTGAAAGGATTTCAGAAAAAATACCTGCGGGGGTTGGCCCACGGCCTGAATCCGGTGGTTATGGTGGGGCAGAAGGGGCTGACCCCCCGGGTCATTCGATCGGTGGACGAGGCGTTGAACACCCATGAACTGATTAAAATTAAATTTGTCGATTTCAAGGAAAAGGCGCACAAAACGACCATCGCGGAGCGGATCGAAGCAGCCACCCGATCCCACCTGGTGTCGATCATCGGCCACACCGCCGTCTTCTACCGATCCCATCCGGACCCGGAAAACCGAAAAATCGTCCTTCCCGAACGCCACCCCTGACCTATCCTCTGCCCCGGGGGCTCTGCCGCAGGAAAGCGGTGGGACTGGTCTCTTTGATATACTCCCGAATTCCCTTTATGATGGCGCTGCTCAGGTGTTCCTGGTAGTTGCCGTCCATGAGCCGCTTGCATTCCCGCGGATTGCTGATGAACGAGGTCTCCACCAGAATCGAGGGCATCTGCGCCCCCAGCAGTACATAAAACGGCGCCTGTTTGACCCCCTTGTCTTTAATACTCGAATAACGGCTTTTTAATTGGGAGGTCATCGATTTTTGCACATACCGGGCCAATCGACTCGATTCATTGATTTTGGTATTCTTCATCAGATCGGATAAAATCGTCTGAAGATCGCTGATGTTCTTACGGGAGGTGGCGTTTTCACGGGCTGCAACCCGAACGGCGTCTTCGTCGGTGGCCAGGTTCAGGAAATAGGTTTCCAGACCATAGGCCCGCCGGTCGGTGTGGGCATTGGCATGGATGGAAATAAACAGATCCGCGTTTTTGGTATTGGCGATGGCGGTCCGTTCTTCAAGCGATAAAAACCGGTCGTCGGATCGGGTCAGGATGACTTCGCACCCCAGTTCCCGCCGAATTTGCCGGGCCAGCCGCAAGGCGATCTGAAGGACGAGGTCTTTTTCATTCACCCCTTTCATGCAGCCGGGCGCCCCGGGGTCATGGCCGCCGTGGCCCGGATCGATGACGATACGGCGCACCCCCAGCGCCAGTTGTTTGGCCAGGTCATGGGGGGTGATGGGTGACGTCGACGGCCGGTTCACCACCGGCATAACCGGCTCGGAAACCGGCGGCGGTTTCGAGCTTTCGGCATACAGCGTCTCGGTACCCCAGATGTCGATGATGGTTCGAAACGGATTCTGAAGGGCGAACACCTTGTAAGACTGAAAAGACTTGATATCCACCACCACCCGGACCACGTTCGGATTCCGCTGCCCGGCCCGGGCCGCGGTGAGAAGGTCGTCGTTGATCGGAATCACCTTTTCCAGTTTTCGGCCCAGACGGCTGTTTTCAAAATCGATATAGAGCCGCTGCGGCTTATGATGGGCCGTGTCGGGATTCAGAAGGTGGTGGCGGAATGAGGTGGGGTGGTCCGCATCCACCACGATGCGGGTGTAATTGGGATTCGACCAGACCCGAAGCCCCTGAATGACCGTGGTGGCGCCGGATGAAGAAGGCGCATCCGGCCGGGTCCGGCTCTCGGGCTGAGGAGAAGATGTGACGGGAACCGCGGGGGATTTATTCAATCTCTCGCGCACCTCCTGACGTTTCAGAATCAGGCGGGCGATTTCCGCCGATTCTTTTTCAGCCACCGACCCCCGATAATTCTCTTTGGATTCTTTGAACACGCTGCCTCTTTCTTTGTGAGGCGCCGGACCGGCGTCCCTGGACCCGGATTGCGCCCGGGATGATTTCACCACCAGTTTCGCGCTGTTTTTGGTCTCGGGCGGATTCTGATAATCGGATTTGCTGACCAGCGGGGTTTTGGTTTCGACGCTTTCGGCGGCGGGAGCGAGGCCGGCCAGCTCGGCTTCCGCTTTTTTTCGATAGGTGCTGTGGGGATGGCGGCGGATGAGCCGTTTATAGGCGTCGATGGCCTCTTCTTTATCGCTGGTCGCAAAGGAGCGGGAATAGAGGTCATGATACAGTTTGCCGACCCAATAGAGGCTGGCCGGCGCCAGGGAGCCGGCCGGATTGGTTCGAAAGGCCTTCTGGAATTTCCGAATGTGGAAAAGCCAGTTTTCCCGGTATTTGGTTTTTTCATCGTCCTTCAGGAATTTTTGACAATCGGCGTCGGCGCTGTAAAACTGCTGCTCGGCGGTGTCGGCAAGCGATTCGGAAACCCCTGAAAATGCGGCCATGGCTGTAATCACCAGAAGAAGGGTCGCTGCCTTTTGGAAAACCTCAATCTTTTTTTCAGCCATCTTCGCCACCTGTAATGGTTTGCCGCCCCATATCCGCCGTCAAGGGCGACGGGTTCTTCACGTTCCTGACGCCGACCCGCAGGGGGGCGGCGCCGGGCATCAAACGGTTATGGATTCAATGAAACTTGGCCTTTTCCTGCAATTCGTTGAGACAGTTGATGGCCTCCAGGGGGGTCATTCGAGTGATGTCCAGCTTTTGCAGCCGCTTTAACACGGTGTTCTCCGATTTTTTGAACAACCCCAGCTGTTCCGATTTTTCCGCATACCGGGGCGGTTTTTCAAAAACCCCGGCGCCTTTTTTCAGACCCGGATTTCGGCCTTCCACCCGGGAGAGGATATCCTTGGCCCGATCGATCACCCCGCCGGGAATGCCCGCCAGCCGGGCCACCTGAATGCCGTAACTGCGGTTGGTGCCCCCTTCCGCCAGTTTCCGCAGAAAAATGATCTCATCCTCGATCTCCTTGACCGCAATATTGTAGTTCTTGACCCGCGGCTGGGTCCGGGCGAGTTCGGTGAGTTCATGGTAATGGGTGGCAAACAGGGTTTTGACCCCTTTTTCCTTGAGGTCATGGAGGTATTCCGCCACCGCCCAGGCGATGGACAGGCCGTCGAAGGTGCTGGTCCCCCGGCCGATTTCATCCAGGATCACCAGGCTGGCCGGGGTGGCGTTGTTCAGGATATTGGCGGTCTCCTGCATCTCCACCATAAAAGTGCTCTGTCCCTGGGAAAGATTGTCCAGGGCCCCGACCCGGGTGAAAATCCGGTCGATCACCGGCATCACCGCACGGGCCGCCGGCACGAACCCGCCCATCTGGGCCATAATCGCCAGAAGGGCCGCCTGGCGCAATACCGTCGATTTTCCGGCCATGTTGGGGCCGGTGATGATCAGAATCTGTTCCGATTCATTGTTCATTCGAAGGGTGTTGGGCACGAACCGCTCCGCCGTGATCATCTTTTCCACCACCGGATGCCTGCCCTCCTCGATCATCAGTTCTCCCCGGGTGTTGAATTCCGGGCGGCAATAATCATTGTCAGCGGCCACCCGGCCCAGGGTGACCAGGCAGTCGAGTCGGGAGACGAACCGGGCCGCTTCCTGAACGGCGGCTGTGTTTTTCTTGACCGCATCCCGGATCTGATTGAAAATATCGTACTCCAGTGAGGATCTCCGTTCCTCCGCATTCAAAACCTTGTCTTCAAAGGTCTTGAGTTCGTCGGTGATGTAGCGCTCGGCATTGACCAGGGTCTGCTTTCGAATATAGTGATCCGGCGCCTTCTCGGAATGGGTTTTGGAGACCTCCAGGTAGTAGCCGAAGACCTTGTTGAAGCGGACCTTCAGGGAGTTGATTCCGGTGGTTTCCCGCTCCCGTGCCTCCAGCTTGGCCAGCCACCCCTTCCCTTCCCGGCTGATGGAGATCAGATCGTCCAGTTCCGGGTTGAACCCTTCCCGAATGATGCCGCCTTCATGAATGGTGGGGGGGGCGTCCTCCCGGACGGCCCGGTCGATCAGATCGGCCAGTTCCCGAATCGGGTCGATTTCCCCCTTCCATCTGAAAAGGGGGGATTTGAATTCCGCCGCCGCCGACAGGATTTCCGGAAGGGTCAGCAGAGACCGTTTGAGGGCGGTGAGATCCCGTCCGTTGGCGTGGCCCATGGCGATGCGGGTGCCCAGACGCTCCAGGTCGTAGACGGTTTTGAGCATTTCCCGAATCTCTTCGGTCGGGCTTCGGTGCTCTTTGGCCTCGGCCACCCCGTCCAGCCGGGATTCGATGGCCGACACATCCAGAAGCGGATACCGCAGCCAGTGGCGAAGCCGGCGTCCGCCCATGGCGGTAACGGTCTGGTCCAGAATATCGATCAGGGTCCCCTGCCGCTTTCCGGTGCGCAGATTTTCCAGAAGCTCCAGGTTCCGGCAGCTCTGGTCGTCCACCGCCATGAATTCGTCCAGAACATAGGTTTCGATCCCTGAAAAATGATCGATCCGCTGTTTCTGGGTTTCGCCCACATACTGAAGCAGGGCCCCGGCGGCCCCGACTCCGGCCCGAAGGTGCTCGCAGCCGAACCCTTCCAGAGACAGGGTCTGGAATTGCTCGGTGAGGCGTTCCCGGCCGGTCGTGAAATCGAAATAGCGATCCGGCAGGTAAGACACCGCTCGATCGGACAGCATCGACACCATTCGGGAAAGGGAAGGGTCCTCCCGAAAGGATTCGGGCAGCAGCACCTCGCTGGGGGCCACCCGAAGAACCTCGTCCACCACCCGGTCGGGGTCTTCGGTTTCTGAAATTCGAAAGGCGCCGGTGGAAATATCGAGATAGGAGAGACCCGTGTTTTTTCCGTTTCGGGCCAGGGAGAGCACGAAATTATTGGTTTTGGCGTCCAGGAATTCGTTTTCGATGATCATCCCCGGGGTGATCACCCGGACCACCTCCCGCTTCACCAGCCCCTTGGCCCGGGCCGGGTCCTCCACCTGGTCGCAGATGGCCACCTTTCTGCCGTTTTCGATGAGTCGGGCGATATACCCCTGAACCGCCCGGTAGGGCACCCCGCACATGGGTATCGGGGTCTCCTCGTTCTTGTTTCGGGAGGTGAGGGTGATCTCCAGGATGCGGGAGGCGGTTTCCGCATCCTCGAAGAACATTTCATAAAAATCCCCCATCCGGTAAAAAAGGATGGCATCCGGGTACTCCTCCTTGACGGCCAGGTACTGCCGGATCATCGGGGTCGATTTGGGGCCGGATTTCAGTTCTTTTTTGGCCTCGGTCTCGGTCTGCATAAACGGACTCGAAATATCGTCTATCAA
>JAABSQ010000550.1 GCA_011390315.1 Desulfobacteraceae bacterium | reverse complement strand
TTCAGTTTGTCGAAGGTGGATCGAATATGTTCGGGAATCACGCGCAGATCGCCGAACACCGCCAGGGCATTGACATCCCCGTACCATCGGGGAACGATATGAAAATGGAGGTGTTCCCCCACCCCGGCCCCGGCGATGGCCCCGAGATTCAATCCGACATTGTACCCGGCCGGATTCATGACTTTTTTCAAAATCGAACGGGCCGATTCCACCGTCATCAACAGATCCCCCATTTCCGATTTATTCAAATCGGTCAGTTCCGCAATGTGGCGCCTCGGAAGCACCAGCAGATGGCCGTTGGCATAGGGAAACTTGTTCATGACAACGAAGGTGGTTTCTCCCTTGTAGAGGGTCAGATCGTCTTTTTCGCCCAGGGCCTTGCAGAATACGCACCCGTCTTCTTTTTCATTGCCCAGAATATACTCGACTCGCCACGGCGCCCACATGGTTTTCATATCCGGTTCCTCAATCGGTTTCAGCTGAAAATTTCCCTTTTAAAGAAATAATCTACTATATAACCCCCTCGGTGCTCAACCTTTTTTTAGGTTCCGGTGTTTTCTTTCCGGGTTTTTCCGGCGGGCAAGGACGGCGCTGGACTGCGGACCGGTACGATTTCGATATCCCCCCACATGCCGATCTTGTCTTCCATGATCAGAACGCACCCGATGACCCCGGCGATATCCCTGGCGAAGTCGATGGCTTCGGGAATGTCCGATCTGGATTGGAGGCGGTTTCCCAGGGCGGTGGCGGCGGCATCGGCCAGGGCGCAGGAGCGGGAGACCACGCAGACCGCATCCCCTTTTCCCAGGCTGAGGGAGTGGCCCAGGGAGCCGGAAGAGGTGCATACCGCCATGGGATGCGGTCTGGAATCGATCCGAAGGCCGATTTTCATGCTCAGGGGCGATCGTCCGGCAAATACGGCGATGACCGAGGGGGAATCGGTCTTGAGAAAAACATCTCCGCCGTTTTCCACGATCACCTCCGGGGTGTGGTCTTTGAGCAGACCTCTGCCCACCTGCTCGGCCACGGCCCCGGCCACCGCCGCCATGGGGCCGACACCGGCAAGCCCCCCGGCCTCGGCCATCTCCCGAACAATGGACGGGGCCGGCCCCCGGACGGGCACCGGGCGAAGGGAACGCCCGAACTCGGGGTGGCTCTGAAGATAGGTCTCCAGCTGGGCCCGATATTGGAGCACCAGGTCTCGGGTAACCGATTCCAACGGCTTTCGGGCATGGACATAGAGATCGGTTTCCTGGACCATGACCCGGAAAAACGTTCTTTGTCCCCGCTCCATGAGGGTCCGGTAGGTCCGGGGTTGAAACATGCTTTACTCCGGCCGTCGTATCACTTCTTCCAGGACGTCCATGGCCTGCCGGACCAGGTCCATATCGGCCTGGGAGCCCATGTGGCCGATTCGAAAGACCTTGCCGGCCATGGGTCCGTGGCTGCCGCCCACCACCAGTCCGTGCTCCCGCAGCCGGGCATCGAAACGGCTCCAGGTGGTCTTTTCCGGTACCTGAATTGCGGTCACGGTCGGCGAGGGCACGGCATCGGGCGCCGGGAAGAGGGAAAGCCCCATATCCGCGGCTCGTTTTCGGCAATAATCCCCGGCCTCTCGGTGGCGGAAAAAG
>JAABSQ010000549.1 GCA_011390315.1 Desulfobacteraceae bacterium | reverse complement strand
GTTGTTGAGGCCCTCGCTGATCAGCAGTTCCGCCGCCGCATTCAGGGCCGCCATGCCGTGCCAGTAGGGGGTATAGGGAAACCGGTGGTTCTGCTGGGCGGTGCGGAAGGGCTTGAGGGCGTCGTACCCCGTATAGCCGATTTCATCGATGATCTCCCAGGCCGCATCGCTGACCGACAGAAAAGACATGCAGGGCGGCGCGGACAAACACTTCTGGGAGCCGCCCAGGGCCAGATCGATATGCCGTTCATCGGCCAGCACAGGATCCCCGCCGGCGCTGGAGACCACATCGGCATAGAGCAGCCGCACCCCGGAATCCTGTTTGAGTCTGCCCAGTTCTTCCAGCGGATTGATGGTGCCGGACGGGGTTTCGCAATGAACCACGGTGATCATCTTGGGTTTGAACCGGTCCACCGCCGCCTCAACCGGCTTCAGGTCGATAAGGGACCCATTGTAGCCGAGATCGATAATCTCCACCTCGGCGCCGATGGATTCGGCCATCTCGGCGATCCCGTAACCGAAAACACCGGTGGCGATGGACAGCACCCGGTCCCCCGGTTGAAGGCAGCTTTTCAGGGCGGTCCAGAGGGCCAGCATGCCTTCGCCGGTCTGAATCACCACGCGATTCCGTGTGCCGAGGATCTGTTTCAGGTTGGATTCGGTCTGATTGTAAAGCGCCAGGAATTCGGTTTCCAGGGCCGGGGCCCCGTAGTTGATGTCGTATGCCTTCAACACCGCTTCCGGCACCCGAACCGGGCCGGGGACCATGGGGATGGGATAGGTTTTCATGATCATCTCCTCTCAGGTTTGTTGGCCGGGGTCAGTCTCCGAATCCCGCCAGCTTGGATCGGAACTCCTCGGGAGACTGCCGCAAAAAATAATTGTCGGTCATGCCGGCGATGAAATCCCGGACGATCTCCTCCCGGGCGTGATCCGCCATATACTCCGGCGACATGTCCGACAGGAAGTTGGTAAAGATGACGGAATTGCGGTTTTCCCGAATCAGATCGTCCAGATATCGCTCAAACAGAATTTTGAACAGGATTTCGATGGTGGCGGAGTGTCGCTTGATCGCGGGATTGAGGTAAATTCTTTCATAATTGAACCGCTTGAGCCGTTTCAGGGCCTCGGATACCTTCGGGCTGAACCCGATGTAGGGTTTCTCGAAACTCTGTCGAATGATGTCGGTGACCAGGTTGTAGACGATGGTGCCGTTGGTGTCGCCCAGCACCTCGGTCGATTCCCGGGGAAGTTCTTCCCGTTGAATCATTTTCAGCCGAATGGCGTCTTCGATATCCCGGCCGATATAGCCGACGGTATCGGAAAACCGCACCACGCATCCTTCCAGGGTCATCGGGGTGAGCGGCGTTTCCGGATTGTTTTTCTTGTCCTGAATTTCCCTGTCCAGGGATTCAAATGTTTTTTCCTGAACCGGATGGATCTGTTGATCGTGAATCTCTCCGTCATGGCCGATCAGGCCGTCCAGGGTCTGAAGGCAGAGATTCCATCCCCGGCCCTTCCGTTCCACCTTGTCCAAAAACTGGACGCTCTGAACATTGTGGCAAAAATGGCCGATGCTGTGGGCCTTGCAGAGGTCCGAGAGGTACCGCTCGCCCTCGTGTCCGAAGGGAACATGGCCGATGTCGTGGCCCAGGGCGATGGCCTCGATCAGATCTTCATTCAGCTGCAGAAACCGGCCCACCGTGCGGGCGATCTTGGAGACCAGCTGCACATGCAGCACCCGGTGGGTGATGTGATCGTTCTCGACCAGGTAAAATACCTGGGTCTTGTCGATGTACCGGGTATAGGCCAGGGAATGGAGCACCCGGTCCACATCCAGGGAAAAATTCTGACGGTATCCGGCGTCCAGGGCATCTTCCCGGGTCCGGCGAACCCCGTCCTGACTGAAGGTCGCGTTGGAGGAGAGGATCTCTGTTTCGCGGTGGTTCCAGCGTCGGGTCAGCTCCTGAAGCGATTGGATCATGGCATTCATATCTCTCCGTTTTCGATCAGGGTTTCCATGAGGCGGGTGTAATCGATGCCGGCCTGCCGAAATCCCTCTTTGCCGTATTTCATATTGGCCTCCAGCACATAAAACCGGCCGCCGAAAGAGCAGATATCGATGCCGACGTCGTCCCACCCGCAGGCGCGGGCGGTGTTCAGGGCCAGGTCGAGGGCCGCATCGGGCACCGGGTCGAGGCGAACCTCGCCGCCCGCGCCGATATTGCTTCGAAATTCCCCCGGGGCCGCCTTTCGCCAATAGGCATGGGCCACCCGATGCCCGATCACCACCACCCGAATATCCCGGTCGGCAGGCAGATACTCCTGAATATAGGCCAAACCGGTGATGTTCTTGTAGGCGGCCAGTTCACTCCGGTTTCGAATCAGAAAGACCCCGCGGCCCAAAGCCGATCCCCGGGGGATTTTGGCCACAAAAGGAAAAGAAAAATAGTCGAGCACCTTCCTCTCCCATCGCCGACCGTAAAAGACCCGGGTTCGGGGGTGGGGAATATTCAGCATTTGATATAAGGCGGTCTGTTTGATCTTGTCTTGAACGCACTTGTAGGTATGGTAGCTCGGAAACGTCTTTTTGCCCATGGCGTCGAAAAGATCCGCATAAAAAAGGGTCGGATAATAGATCTTCTCCGCCTTTCGGATCCATTCGGCCTCTTCGGGGGCGTAATCGCTGAAATTGGTCTTTACCCCGATGGTAAGCACATTGGCGCATCCTTGCAGCCGTCTTTCCAGGGCGATGGCCTTCCCGTGCGGGTTCATGGCTTTCCTTCAGGCCATTTCCGGGTCCGATCCTGTTCCAAAACGGAAACGCTCAGACGTCCGGATCGGTGAGCACGAATGCGGCGGCGGGGGTCGGCGGGTTGAGCCAGTATCGATCGATCTCCAGCTGAAACCAATTTTCGGCGTCGAAGACGGTGACGCGGAACGGGAGCAGATAGGATTCGGCGGCCTGGTAGTCCGCCAGTTCCGCCCGGTAGATCATCTCCTTTCCGGGATCGTACACCTCCACCGCATGCACCTTGAAGGGATCACGGCTGAACCAGATTTTCTCTACCAGCCGGTCCCGGCCGTCTTTCAGAATCAGGATTTTTCTCTCTTCCGTTTCATCCGCCGGAAATTCCGCCGTTCGAAAATTTCGAACCGGGGCCCCGCCGGTCAGCAGTTGAATCACCGATCGGATCTTCACGGGGATTTCGATGATTCGGTTCAGGTCCGGATCGGAGACCCGTGCCTTGTAAAACCGCTCCTGAGCATGGGAGACCGCGTAGATAAACTCCCCGTCCGCGGCCATGCCGGTGGCCGGCCGTCCGGAAATGTCGAGAATGCCGAACCGGAACCGGTCGGGCCGGGCCCCGATCCAGGCGGCCCGGGCGGTCTGAAGTATTCCGCCGCTGCGAAGGCTGACCTTTCCGGCGCCCTTGAAGGTTTTGAGCCCCGAATTCTGATTGTCCACCAGCGACAGGACCTCCCGGACTTCGGGTGCGAGGTCTGCGGGCCGGACCCCGCGGCCCATCATGGCTTCGCATCCGAAAAGCATCGGCAAGGCGATCGCCCACAGAATCAGAAGGAAAAAGGGGTTTCGGTACATCATCAATTCAGGCCCGGGCTCAGGTGGTTCCAGGTTCGGTCAGTTGACGGATTTTTTGTTCAATGTGGGATTTTTCTTCTTCCGTTTCCCGGTGGGAGAGCGACCGGCGATAATATTCCAGCGCCTTTTCCGGGTTGTTCAGTTTGATGTGAATATCCCCCACATGTTCCAGAATAATGGGATCATCCGGAACCAGATCCACCGCCTTTTGCAGGTATGCCAGGGCTTTTTCGTATTCTCCTTTCTGGTAGTAGACCCAGCCCATGCTGTCCAGGATATAGCCGTCGTCGGGCTTGTATTTGAGGGCTTCCTGAATCAGCCACTCCGCCTCATCCAGGTTTTCACCCATATCGGCATAGGTGTATCCCAGGTAATTGAGGGCGTTGGCGTTTTTGGGGTCCAGTTCGATCACCCTTTTCATGATCTCGATGGAATCGGCCTTTCGGTCCCATTTGTCGTAGACCACCCCCAGCCGAAAATAGATGCGCGGGTTGTCGGGATCGGCCTCGAGCCCGTTTTTCAGGGTGGTCTCGGCCTCGGCGTATTCCTCGATCTCCTCGTAAAAGGAGCCCAGATAGATGTAAAAATCCGGATTGTCCGGAACCTTTCGAATAACCCCTTCCAGATAATCGATGGCTTTCCGGACCTGGCCGCTCTCCTGATAGAGGAAGGCGATGTGGACCACCGCATTCTGATAAAACCGGGAATCGGGCTCTACCTGTTTGAGGTGATGCAGCATCATTTCCTCATCATTGATGCCGTCGTAGGCGACCCCGGCCACGTAATGGAGGTCCGAGCTGTCGGGAGCCCCCTTGAGCATGCCTTCCAGGATGGTCACCGCCGCTTCGTATTTTTTCGGATCGATATAGAGCTGGATCAGGGTTCGAATCACCTCTTCATCGGCGAGGCTCTGTTCTCCCACTCGGGTCAGGAGTTTTTCGGCGCTCTGGGTCATGCCGATATTCTGGTAGAAATATCCCAGGCCCATTTCAGCCCGAATGTTCTCCGGTTCTTCTTCAAGAATATCCTGATAGATTTGAATGATTTTCTGGTTCTTCCCCTGAGTTTCATAAATGGACAGGAGTTCGAACTGGGGCTCTTCCAGGTCCGGTTCCAGATCCAGGGTGATTCGGAATTTCTTTTCGGCCGCCTCCAGTTCCCCCCGTTCGGCGTGGATTTTCCCAAGAAAAAAATGGCCCACATAGGAGTCTGGAAAACGGTCCACCAAGCCTTTGTAGACCTCATAGGCGTTTTCCAGATCCTCTTCTTCCAGATAGAGTGCGCCGAGCCTCAGGTAAATCTCTTTCTGATCCGGGTCCAGTTCCAGGACCTTTCGATAAGCCTTCCGGGCGTCTTCATACGCCTTCATGCCCTGCTTCAGTTTTCCGAACAGGATGAGAATTTCGACACTTTCCGGGTCTGCTGCAAGCATCTCCTCGATAAGGCCCACCGCCTTCTCCGGATTGCGTTCCCGCAGATAGAGGGCGGCGAGTTCTTTCTTGAGAAAGAAGGCGTTCGGGGCGTTTTCGATGGCTTTCTGCATGAAATAGATCGATTTGTCCAGGTCCCCCCGCCGACGCTGCAACTGCGATTCGAGAAAATAATAGAATCGATCCCCGTTTTCATGGGCGGGAGAATACTCGACATACCGTTTGACCGGCCTTTCCGCAGTCGGTGTCGTGGTACTCTGAGGCGCGCATCCGAAAACCGGGATCAGACAGATCAGGACGGCGGCTCCGTTAAAAAGCCACTTCATCATACTCATTTTCTTTAGATTATGTCCCTGCATTCGGTCGTCGAATCGGGATGGTTTGTGGGAACCGGCGGAGCGAATCATCAGGAAACTTCGCTGCCTTCGGCGTAGGATTCGAAATCCACGATCTCCCGTTTAAAGAATTCCCTCATTTTTTTAACCACGTTTTTTTCCACCTGTCGGACCCGTTCCCGGGAAATCCCGTAACGATCCCCGATCTCCTGAAGGGTCACCGGGGTATCCGAAAAAATTCGGGATTCGAATATTTCCAGTTCCCGATCGGTCAGCTTCTTTTTGAATTCGGCGATCTTGTTGTGAAGCAGAACATCCATCTCCTTTTTGGCCACGCTGTCTTCGGCCGTATCGGCGGAGGTGCTCAGAAAATCGATCCGCTCGGTATCCGAGTCTTCCTTGAGGGGTGCGTCCAGGGAGACATCCCATCCGTCCAGGCGCTGATCCATGTCGACAATCTCGCGTTCGGATACCCCAAGTCGCTGAGACAACAGCTTGGGCTTGGGGTCGAATCCCTGATCGATCAGCTTCTGTTTTTCTTTTTTGAGCTTAAAAAACAGTTTCCGCTGGCCCTGGGTGGTGCCGATCTTGACCAGACGCCAGTTGTCCATGATGAACTTGAGAATATAGGCCTTGATCCAGAAGGATGCGTAATAGGAGAATTTGACGTTTTTATAGGGGTCGAACTTCTTGACCGCCTGCATGAGGCCGATATTCCCCTCTTGAATCAAATCCAGCAGGTTCTGCATCCAGATCCGCTGAAACTCCAGGGCGATCTTGACCACCAGCCGAAGGTTGGAGGTGACCAGGGTCAGGGCCGCATCCCCGTCTTCCTGTTCCCGAACCCGAAGGGCCAGCTCTTTTTCTTCATCCCGTGTCAGCAGCCGGTATTTGCTGACTTCCGACAGATACCGCTGAAGCGGATCGAATTTGGCCAGGCTCTTATCCGACTTCTGGTTGGCCGGGGTATTCACCAGGTTGTCGATTTCCTTGCCCTCGAGACCGGTATTCAACTTCTGGGGCTTCTCGGTCTCTTTTTCGTCGGAGGGTGCGTTCTTATTTTTTGTATTCATGATAAATATTTAACCCGTTGTATTGGTCTTGTCGTTGGCTGAATCTTTCTATAGCATCATTAAGAATACTATATCAAGGTATTAAGGGGAGTTTAATCCAATTAAATACGGATATTTTTGGTGGACATCCGAAACTGTATATGCTACCTACTCAATTTACCTTACACCAGAGCGCCCGTAGCTCAGCTGGATAGAGCAACGGACTTCTAATTGTGCCTGAAGGCAAAAAATGGGAACATTTTCAAGAAATTGCCTGTCGGGATTGGTCATCAGGGCCAGTTTTTCTTCTCCAGATACAAAGACCTTTAATTTTACCATAGTCGAAATTCAATTTCAAGCCTCGCTAAGAATTTGAACATCGGAGCAGGACGCGCCCGAAAGGACCCACTCCGTCGAGTGCCGAAACGCGCCCCCGCCGGCGACAATCCGGAAACCGCTTACGAAGAGCGCAACGCCTGCAAATGGCTGAGGAACTGGCCCCGGGGCCAGGGGTTGAC
>JAABSQ010000548.1 GCA_011390315.1 Desulfobacteraceae bacterium | reverse complement strand
GGCCGACGGCGGGATCGAAACCCAGAAAGCGCTTGAAGACCGCCTGCTTCAGCTGTATAAATTGAATCAAATGGATCTTTTTGAATCCCGGGCTGATCAGCTGGTGCGTGCCTATGACGCCCAGGCGAAAAAGATTGCCTATCAGAAGCCTACCGACCCGGAGGAGGATTCCGGTGATAAATAAAATCCAAATTTACACCATCGGATTCACCCAAAAATCCGCCGAGCGGTTTTTCGGCTTACTGGAAACCGCCGGAGTCAAACGGGTGGTGGATGTGCGCCTGAACGTGACCTCCCAACTGGCCGGATTCGCCAAGCAAAAGGATCTGCGGTATTTCCTGAAAGCCCTTTCAGGGATCGATTACCTCCACCTGAAGGAGGCCGCGCCCACCAAATCCCTGTTGGATGGATTCAAAAAAGGCGATTTGTCCTGGAAGAACTACGAAGAAAAGTATGCGGCACTGCTGAAGGAACGGGATGCCTCCGGCTGGCTGCCTTCGACCCTCCGTTCCGGGGATTGCTTTTTATGCAGCGAGCATGAGCCGGAGCGATGTCACCGCCGATTGCTGGCGGAATTTAGTGCGGTGATTATTGAGAATGTGGAGGTTTGTCATTTGTTGTCTCCCAATCGACCCATTGCAAACCTTTGACCCGTCCAAATTCGCCAGTATTATGGGTAATTAGAAGCGCATCGTGTCGAACGGCAATTGCTGCAATCAGGAGATCATTGGGGCCGATCGGGGTCCCTTTGGAATTCAGATCTGCACGAATTTTTCCATAAATTTCTGCGGATTCATCGTCAAAGACAAGCGATCCAAAATTTCGGAACAAGCCAGCCAGAAGATTCAGATTTTCTTTTTTCCGGCTGCTTTTGTACGCCCCGAATAATAATTCGGCTTTAACTACAGAGCAGAACCAGATCGTTTGGGGATCTACTTCTACAAAGCGATCTTTTACCGGTGTTTTGCCCGGATTTAAGATTTTTATCCAGACATTGGTATCCGGAATATAAATCATTCCAAAGGTTCCCGGATTTCGAATTCTCCTTGATCCGGACGGATTATCGGCTCTCCTTTCCATGCACCTATGAATTCTTTTATCGTATCTACCTCTGACCGGGAAATATCAATAAATGCATTATCTTCCTCCAGAGGCAGCATGATTACTTCAACTTTTCGATTTTTTAAACTTTTGGGTGCATCTATTTTTCCAGGCAATTTTTTGTAAATGCGTCTTACCGCATCCATAATGACCTCCTGGTTTTTAGGAAACTTTGTTATTCAATCAGCGGAGTTATTCCCTCTTCCGGGTATGCCGGTTTGGCGATTCTTTAGAGGAACTCCGCTGATGAAATTTGTAACAAGAAAAACCGGCGCTTAAGCGCCCTTCTTGGTCATATCCTGTCCGCAGCATTGCAGCGGAACGGTGCAGCCGGTATCGCCCGAGCCGCAGGTGCAGGCTTTTTCCACTTTCAGTTCCAGGCCGCAGACCTTACAAACGAATACATCGCCGGGTTTCATGTCGCCACAATTTGCCATGAGCAGCTCCTTTCCATTAAAAAAATCACGGTTGGTTTTGAATTGAATGATAACAGGATGGTTCATAAGATAGCACCGAAGCCGAAAAGATGTCAATCACCCGAACACCTTCGAAGCATGGATCGGACAGGCCCGCTTTTTTTTCCAACAACGCAAATCTATTGCCTTTTGAATATACATGCAATATAGTTGTATATCAGTCGCCGGCGATGCGACAGAGACCTCTTTTATTGCAAGTGTTTGATTCCCAAAGGCTGTCGGCGCAAAATCCTTATTACGGGTGATGATCAAATTCAAGTTTGTTGCTTAAAACGGATAAAGGGTCCATTTTTAATCGAAAAATGGGCTATTTAAAAACGAAAGAGGAGGGAAAGATGCGTCTCTTCGGAAAAACGGTTTCAGCACTGTTCGTCTGGATGGTTTTCACAGCGGGGATCGGCGGGGCTGCGGAAAAAATCCCCGTCTTCGTCAGCATCGTTCCCCAAGAATTTTTCGTGCAACAAATTGGCAAGGACCGGGTGGATGTTCAGGCCATGGTCCGACCCGGTGCGAGCCCGGCCACCTACGAACCCAAGCCGCGGCAGGTGGCCGCTTTGACCCAAGCCGAAGTTTATTTCGCCGCCGGTGTGCCGTTTGAAGCGGCATGGCTCCAGAAGATCGCGGCCGCCAATCCGAACATGAAGGTGGTTCACACCGAACAGGGAATTGAGAAAATCCCCATGGCGACCCACCCGCACGGCGAACCGGAGGATCATGCCAAAGAAACGGAATCAGAGCCCCATGACCATGATCATGC
>JAABSQ010000547.1 GCA_011390315.1 Desulfobacteraceae bacterium | reverse complement strand
GATATGAGACGTCAATGGGGGGGGGAGGGGAGGTCGACGCCCGGCATATTTTTTCCTGCCGCGTTTACATTCCTGCGGAAAAGAATTAAATTGATATTTTAGATAAATCGGGCGGAAAGTTTTTTTCACTTTAGGCGGGGAAAAGCAAATGAAACAGATATTCCTTAAAAATCGAAAGGATATACAATGAAGCCGGATACCTCCACGACCATTCATGTGGATCCCCATAACCTGGCGGCCATCTGCTGCCCGGCATGCGGGTTCATTAAACAAGCCGACATGTCCAAATTCAAAAACGTCCACCACAACCTGAATATTCGGGTTCGATGCCGGTGCGGGCATATCTTTCGACGGGACCTCAATTTTCGAAGATACCATCGCAAACCGGTGCGGTTGGCCGGGGAATACAAAAACATATCCACCGGAAGAAAAGGGGAAGTCTTGATCGAAAACATTTCCTTAGGCGGGATCGGCTTCGTCCATTTTCTTCCCCATGATCTGTTTCAGGACGCCGAACTGGAATTGAGGTTTCGTCTGGATGATCCCAAACGCAAGGAGGTTCAGAAAAAGGCGACGGTCAAATCGGTGCGCCAACGGTCGATCGGAGTGGAATTCAGTGATTTTCAGCCTTTTGACAATGTGCTCAGCTTTTACCTGCGATCCTGATAAGGCGTCGCTTCTCTTTTATCTGAATCAGATACTCACTCGCCGACGCCTAAATCAACTCCCCTGGTTTTCGGCGTTGCAGCACCCCCAATGTGCGAGTCATCGGACATTCCCGGAAAAGGCCCGATGCCAGGGCCAGTTCATAGACCTGCCGAGGGGCCTGACCGCCTTCCTCAGGGCGTTCAAAGATATCGTGAATCAGCAGATACCCGCCGGGCAACAGGTGGCCGGCCCATCCATTGTAGTCGGTGAATGCGGCGGAAAAGGAATGCCCGCCGTCGATCAGCACCAGACTTAACGGGGTGGCCCAGGCCCGGGCCGCAATCTCTGATGTGCACACCAGCGGCACCACCGTATTCTCCAGTGCGGCGGCTTTCAGGGTTTGTCGAAAAGTTCGAAACGTATCGATTTTGCGGGATACGGGATCATACAGCTCCGGATCGAAATACGCCTCCCCGGGCTGCTGTTCTTCGGACCCGCGGTGGTGATCGACAGAGAAGAGGGTTCCGCCCCGGGCCCTGCAGGCGGCCCCCAGATATACCGTGGATTTACCGCAATAACTTCCGATCTCGAGGCAAGGTCCTAAAGAAGCCGCTTCCCGGGCGATGCGGTAGAGCCTTCGGCCCTCCTCGGGATCCAAAAACCCCTTTATTCGATTCAAAAAGCCGGAGTCGATATCCGATTCAGGGATGTCGATTTCAAGCCCCTCCGTTTCAGGATGGCGCCGAGTCAACGCCCGCCTCTCGAGGGAATGTCGTCATACCCGGCCACCAGCACCTCCCGGGGTTTGGCCCCGTCCGCCGGGCCCACCACCCCTTCCCGCTCCATGACCTCGATGATTCGGGCGGCCCGGTTGTATCCGATCCGCAGATGCCGCTGCACCATGGATATCGAGGCTTGTCCGGACTGGGTCACCAGGGCCACGGCATCATCGTATCGCTCGTCGTATTCTTCTTCCTCCCCGCCGGTCTTCTCCTGAACCGGGGCCTCCACCACCGAATGGTCGTATTCGGGTTCCTTCTGCTGCTTGAGAAATTCGGTGATCTGGGTCAGCTCTTCCTCGGAAATATAAGCCCCGTGGATGCGCTGAAGTTTGGAGGTGCCCGGGGGCAGGTAGAGCATATCCCCTTCTCCGAGGAGGGTCTCGGCCCCGTTGGTGTCGATGATGGTCCGGGAATCGGTTTTGGAAGAGACCTTGAAGGTGAGCCGGGTGGGAAAGTTGGCTTTGATGATTCCGGTGAGCACATCCACCGACGGCCGCTGGGTGGCCAGGATCAGATGAATTCCGGCGGCCCGGGCCATCTGGGCCAGCCGCATCAAAGAGACCTCCACATCCCGGGAGGCCACCAGCATCAGGTCGGCCAGCTCATCGATAATCACCACGACATAGGGCAGCGGTTCCAGGGGGGCGATTATCTCACCATCTTCCGTTTTCTGCTCTTTCCCGCTTTCCCGTCTCACTTTGCGGTTGAACTGGGTGATGTTCCGGACCCGGTTTTCGGACAGCAGCTCATACCGCCGCTCCATCTCGTTCACCGCCCAGAACAGGGCGTTGGTCGCCTTTTTCACATCGGTCACCACCGGAGAGATCAGGTGCGGAATGCCGTCGTATTCGGACAGCTCGATCCGTTTGGGGTCCACCATGATCAGCTTGACCTCTTCCGGGGTGGCCTTATACAGAATGCTGCAAATCAAGGAATTGAGGAAAACGCTCTTGCCGGTGCCGGTGGCGC
>JAABSQ010000546.1 GCA_011390315.1 Desulfobacteraceae bacterium | reverse complement strand
TTTCCCCTGATCGGCCGGGTCAAGGTCGCGGGTCTGAGTTCATCCCAGATCGAATCCCGCATCACCGAAAAACTGGTCGAAGGGCAGTTTTTCCGGGACGACGCCCCGCCCCATGTCTCGGTGACGGTCCGGGAATTCAAGAGCAAGAAATACATGGTGCTGGGATCCATCAACAGCCCGGGGGCCTATCAGTTCCAGGCCCGGGACCGGGTGATCGACGCCATTTCCCGGGCCGGCGGGGTCGATTTCGAAAAAGGCGTGACCGAGGCCATGATCATCCGGACGGAAAGGCCCGGCACGGCCGATGAACGAAAGATCGTCATCCGCATCGAACTGGACCGGCTGCTCAAGGGCGGCGATCAGGCGTCGAATCTGTTGATCTACGACAAGGACCTGCTGTACATTCCCAAATCCGAAGGCTACTACATCATCGGCGAGGTGGGCTCGCCGGGGCAGTACCCTTATACCCAGAAGAAGGTGACCCTGGTGGAGGCCATCAGCCGGGCCGGCGGCTTTACGCCTATTGCGGCGAGAAACCGGACCCGGATCATCCGACAGGAAAACGGACAGGAAAAGATCATCACCGTCAAGGTGGACGCCATCACGGAGGGGGGAATGAAAGGTCAGGACATTACCGTGATGCCGGGCGACGTCATCATTGTGCCGGAGAGTTATTTTTAATATGGATTACATGGATCGCATCGAAGAAGCGCCCCAGAACGAAAAGTCGGTATCCGATCATTTGCGGGTTCTGCTGAAACGGAAATGGACGATCATCGCCGTGACCGTGATGGTCGCCCTGATCGGATCCATAAAGGTGTTGCGTGAAATTCCGCTCTATCGGGCCGATGCCCGGATCGTCATTGAAAAGGACGGCCCGAACGTATTGTCCATCCAGGAGGTGATCGGGGGGGATGCCCGGGCGTCCGACAATTTTCAGACCCAGTTGAAGATGATCCAGAGCCGGTCGGTCGCCCAGGAGATCATCCGCCGCCTGAATCTGTTGGAGAGCAAGGAGTTTTTCCCGGACCCCCGGACCGATCCCGTCTCCCTTGCCCAGGCGTGGTTCAGCCGGACCCGTAACCACATCACCGGCAGCATCGCTTCCCTGATTGCGACGGAAGCCGAAAGCGCTCCGACCAACAGTTCCGAAGCCGGGGGAGACCTGGACGCGGAACCGCCCATTCCCCCGTGGCTGGTATCGTCGGTCATCAATCGGATACAGGTGAGCCCGGTGCAACACAGCCGGCTGGTGGATGTGGGCGTGACGGCAAACGACCCCAGACTGGCCGCCCGCATGGCGGATACGGCGGTGGCCGCCTATATCGACCAGAACCTCGAGACCAAGCTTCAGGCGACAAAAGACGCCGTCAGGTGGCTGACCGAGCGGATCGCGGACGAGCGGAAAAAGGTGGAAGCGGCGGAAAGGGCGCTGCTGGAATATCGCAAAGACGAAGAGATCATCACCGATCTGAGCAGCAACGTGGAGAGCATCACCGCTGAAAAACTGTCCAATATCAATCAGCAGATCATCGATGCCGAATCGGAACGGGTGCAGGCCGAGACCCGGTATCGCCAGGCCATGGCTCTTCAGAATGACCCGGAGATGTTCGACGCCATCCCGGAAGTGCTGGGCAACGACCTTGTAAAGGACATTAAACGGCTGGAGATGGAACTCCATAACCGCCGGTCCGAACTTTCGAAAAAATACGGGGCCAACCACCCCAGGATGGTGGCCATTGAATCGGAACTGGCCCAGTTGGCGGAGCGGAAAACCAACGAGGCCAAACGGATCGTGACGTCCCTGCGGAATCAGTACAATCTGGCCCTGGCCCGGGAGAAAAGCCTTAAAAATGCCATGGAATCCCAGAAGCGGGAGAGCCTGGAACTGAACAAAAAGGCCATTCAGTACCGGGTGCTTCAGCGTCAGGCGGAGAGTTCCAAGCACATGTACGATCTGCTCATCCAGCGGTTCAAGGAGACCTCGCTGGTGGAGGAGATGAAAACCGGCAACATCCGCATCATCGACAAGGCGCAGGTCCCGGCAAGGCCGTTCAGCCCCGATGTGCGGCGCGGCATTGTTTTATCCCTGGTCCTGGGACTGTTTCTGGGGGGCGGCCTGGCCTTTGTGCTGGAATACCTCGACAATACGCTCAAATACCCCGAAGAGATCAAGGAGTATCTGGGGCTGGCCTATATCGGCATGGTGCCGGCCTATGACGTCAACGAGAAACTGGGCGACATCGATGCCCGGCTGATCACGGCCCAATCGACGAATGCGCCGCCCAGCGAGGGGTTCAGGGCCATTCGGACGGCGATTTTGTTTTCTTCGCCGGATGTCAACATGCAGGTGCTGCTGGTGGGCAGCGCCGTGCCGGCCGAAGGCAAAACCCTGTGCGCC
>JAABSQ010000545.1 GCA_011390315.1 Desulfobacteraceae bacterium | reverse complement strand
GTTGCTGGGCCTGCTCAACGCAGAGGGAAAAACCATTCAGGAATCCCCGATTCCGCCGGAACACATGGCGGAACTGGTCCGGTTGATCGAGGAGGATGTCATCAGCGGAAAGATCGCCAAAACCGTTTTTGAAGAAATGGCGGTCTCGGGCAAACCGCCCAAGGTAATCGTGGAGGAGAAAGGGTTGGTTCAGATCACCGATGCATCCGCCATCGAATCTCTGGTGGATACGGTATTGGCGAACAATCCGAAGCAGGTGGAAGATTATAAATCAGGGAATGCCAAAATCATCGGTTTTTTTGTGGGGCAGGTGATGCGGGAAACGAAGGGGAAGGCCAATCCGAAATTGGTGAATGAGGTGCTCGGGAAAAAGCTGGCGGATTAGCTCGGTTCACTTCCAGCATACGCAAAAAGCCGGAAGGATTATCTCCTTCCGGCTTTTTTATTTATCAGATTATGTCTGTAGCGCTTTTTGCTTAGAAGCTGAGAGACAGGCGAGAACCGACCAGGTAAGGATCATCATCGCCATTGATATCGTTTTCGGTGATGACTTCGTCGGCGAACAAATAAGCACCGACCACGTCCAGGTTCAATCCTTCCACCAGCTGATAGGTAATGACCATGTCGACTTCAATACCCATTGCATCGCCCATGGTGCCGTCAAGCAGCAGAATTTCTTCGGTCTTCTGTGCATACCAGCCGTCCAGTGTGATCTTCAGCTTGTCCATCGGTTTGACGGTGAATCCCAGATTGGCGGCCCAGACATTCTCAATCTGATCACCGTCGACATTGTTGGGTAGATACCAGTCGAACATACCGAATCCCATAATTTCCGCCCAGTAGTAGGAATCGGAAGTGGAAGGCACAAAGAACATTTCCCAATCATCATCAGCGGCATCATCATCGCCGGATGCGTAAAACCCTTCAGCGTGAATACTGAACATCCCACCGAGATCAACATCCAAGCCGGCGGCAGCCAAATAGGCGGAGAAATCAACGGAACCACCGCCGATTAAATCCATATCACCACCCTGATAGATACCGGTAGTCCAGAACCAAACGGGATCCTTATCAAACTCAAGCGTAAGACCAGCGTACCACAGATTCAGCTCTTCGGTGTTTGCCAGTCGACCATCCTTCCGAGCACCGAAAAGGCTGGCGTCTTCTGAGTAGAAATACAGCGCAAAAGGATTGATGGCAACACCGCCAAAAGCGAATTCAGGGCTGATACCAAAAGCATCGAGATCGAAATCATCCGCGTCTTCTCCAAGGCCCCCTTCCATGCCCTTTACGTAGATGAAGGGTATGGTGAAGTTGTCGCCGCTGTAGGAAATGACCGCACCGGCGAAATCGTTATCCATAAGGAAGCTGCTGCCCAATGCGATACCTTGCAGACCGACTTTGAAATTGACCGGCCCCAAATTGAAATCGGCATACGAATTTTTCACCTCGACACCCACGCCATCCGTGCCGAAATCACCATCAGCGCCGTAACCGCCGGCATTGGCATTGGCGTTACCCCACCGGGCATCAATTTCGAATTTATTGATGAACTTGAGATTTTCGTGAAAAATTGCGTCCAGGTAAAGACGGGTTCTTTGGTCGAAATTGGTGATGTCTTGGGCCTCAGGGGTGAACACACCATTTTCAACACCATACCAATTCTGCTGAGTCCACCAACGGGTCCGGAAATAGCCGCCGAATTCAACTTCCATGGCAGAGGCCGGAATGCTAAACGCAACCACACACAGCGCAGCAAGCGCCAACACTACTAATTTTTTCATCTTAAATTCCTCCTTAACCCAATTGAAAATATAACCTAATAATTTTTTTTTTAACCTAATAAATGAACGCAAACGAATCTTCTCCGCCCCACCTCCTTTTCTAGTTTAAATCCATTAAACGCTCAACTCCGTAAGCCTTGCTAACAGCCTCCCTTCAACATGTCAAGCTTTTTCTGCATACCCGGTTATGGGGGTTTGAAATCGATTCCTTGACACCTTCTTCGATAATGCTGATATTCCATGATTAACCCACAAACAACGCCCGGAGACACCCAATCTGATGCTTGTAAAATTATTCCTTGCCTTTACCCTCATCCCCGCTCTGGAGATTTTCCTGTTTATCGAAATCGGGAAAACCATCGGGACCCTCAACACCTTCATGCTGGTAATTCTGTCCGGTTTTCTGGGGGCCTATCTGGCCCGCATGCAGGGCATGCAGACCATGCTCAAGGTGCGGTCCAATCTGGATCAGGGGATTCTGCCCGCTGAAGAACTGGTGGATGCCCTGATTATTTTCGCCGCCGGTATCGTTCTGCTCACCCCCGGGTTTTTTACCGACGCCTTCGGGCTGCTGCTCCTCTTTCCTCCCAGCCGTTTCCATTTTAAACGGTATATTCGAAAGAAGT
>JAABSQ010000544.1 GCA_011390315.1 Desulfobacteraceae bacterium | reverse complement strand
GATCGACGGGAACAAAGGCAAAAAGGACGACGACAAGCCCACCTATCATTGAAGACCGACGGGAGAACCGGGAAGACCAACGGGAGAACCGGCCGCCTCAGACATTGAAACGAAAATTGATGATGTCGCCGTCCCGGACCGGATAGGTCTTTCCTTCCAGCCGCACCGTGCCCTGCTTTCGGGCTTCGGCATAGGTGTTCGCTTCCATGAGGTCGTCATAGGAGAGCACCTCGGCCCGAATGAACCCTTTCTTGATATCGGAATGGATCACCTCGGCAGCATCCACGGCCGGGGTTCCCCGCTGAATGGTCCAGGCCCGGACCTCGTCTTCTCCCACCGTAAAAAAAGAGATCAGCCCGAGCAGGTCATAGGACCGCTGAACCACCCGATCGGTGGCCGAGGCGGTGATCTCGAACTCGGACAGAAAATCGAGGGCCTCCTCGTCGGTCATCTGGGCCAGTTCCTGCTCCAGCTTGCCTCTGATGACCATGCAGGCTTCCTTCTCGACCAATTCCCCGACATTCGGCAGGGTGTCGTCATCATCCTCATTGTTGAAGAGCACCAGCATCGGCTTGGCCGACACGAAGGCGAACCCCTTCAGGACATGGGCCGAGGCCAGGTCCGGATGCTTTCGCAGGGGGACCTCCTGCTCCAGGCTTTCCCGGCACCGCTCCAGCAGGGAAAGCTCCTCCGGGTCGATCTGTTTTCCCCGCCTTCGGTCGAGTTCCAGCCGTTCCAGCCGCTTTTCCACCACCACCAGATCGGCCAGCACCAGTTCCTGATCCAGGGCCGCGAAATCCGCCGCCGGGGTGGGGTCGGAATACCCGTATCCGCCGAAATTGCGAATTACATGGATCAGCGCGTCGCAGTCGCGCACCGGGGTCCAGGTGTTCCGGTCCTTTTTTTTCTCCCCGCCCGACCGGCCCGGCAGAAAATACTCCACCCGGGCATAGATGGTCTTTTTGGGCTTGTACATGTCGCTCAATACATCCACGCGGGTGTCGGGCACCTGCACCATGCCGATGCGGTCTTCACTTTTATTGGACCCTTCCGCGAGCTGCTGGGTCAGGGCTTCGAATACCGTGGTCTTTCCGGAGCCGGAAAGACCGGTAATGCCGAGTTTCATCCGATTCATCCTCCTGTAAGTCGGTCCGCCGTAAAGAAAAAAGGCATACTATAATCCACCCCCGGAAGAAGGCAAACAAAAATATTCAGTAAAAAACGATCGAGCCGACCCCGAGCAATCCCGGCAATCCCGATGAATATTGACAGGAGAGGGCTTTTTCGCTACATTGATTCCCGTGGATACACCAATCGAACGCTTCCGAACCCTACCCG
>JAABSQ010000543.1 GCA_011390315.1 Desulfobacteraceae bacterium | reverse complement strand
CCTACCCGAAACCGGGCGCACCCTTGTTTGAACCTGTTGTCATCGATATGGGAGTGAAACGAACCGCGTGGGCTATGGCCGAAAATTCCAGAAATACCTTCACCGCCTGTTCAACCGACCGGATGATTCGTTTCCTGAAACGAAACCCTCAACCCATGCACCCCAAGGACAAATCATGATCATAGGACTCGATGTCGGCGGCACACACACCGATGTGGTACTCTTGGGAAAGGAAGGCCTGATCCGTGAATTCAAAGTCCCCACCGATGCATCGGATCTGTTCACATCGGTTCTCAAGGGCCTCGAAAAAGTCACCGACGGCATCGATCCGGCCAAAATCGACCGGGCGGTCCTGAGCACCACCCTCACCACCAACGCCATCGTCCAAGATCAGAACCCCAAAGTGGGGATGATCGTGTCGGCAGGGCCCGGCATCGATCCGGAACTCTACCGCACCAACCCCCATTATTATGCGGTCTCCGGCTCCATCGACCACCGGGGCCGGGAGGTGGAGCCGGTCGACAAGGACGAAATTCGAAAAATCGGTGAGAAACTCAAGGCGGACGGAATCCGCAACATCGGCGTCATCGGTAAATTCTCCATTCGAAACCCGGACCACGAAATCTGGATTCAGGACCTGCTGAAAGCGGATTTCGGAAAAATGTTTCTGGGCCACCGCATCTCGGGAAACCTCAATTTCCCCCGACGGATCGCCACCACCTATCTCAATACAACCGTCTACCCGATTCACAAGAAGTTTTTCGAGGCGGTCAAAAAATCTCTGGCCCAAAGGGGGCTGGTCATCCCCATTCACATTCTCAAAGCCGACGGCGGCACCATGTCTCTGGATGCCTCCCTCGATTTTCCGGGGCAGACCATTCTCTCGGGCCCCTCGGCCAGCGTCATGGGCGCTACCGCCTTTGCATCGGCGGAGGCCGAAAGCCTGGTGCTGGACATCGGGGGCACCACCACGGATATGGCCATCCTGCTCGACCGGATTCCCCTGCTGGATCCGGTCGGCATCACCCTGGGCAACTTCAAGACCCTGATCCGATCCCTGGAGACCCGGTCCATCGGGGTGGGC
>JAABSQ010000542.1 GCA_011390315.1 Desulfobacteraceae bacterium | reverse complement strand
TTCCTGACCCATTTTCCGGAGGTCGACTTCACCGTCCTGGGCGAAGGAGAGATGACCTTTCTGAACCTGATCCGGCGCCTCGAACCGGGTCCTCTCGGGGACCCCGGGGCCGTCCCCGGGATCGGGTACCGCCAAAACGGAAAAGCGGTGCGAACCGATCCGGCCGAGCCGATCCCCGACCTGGACGCCCTGCCCAACCCGGCCAAATACTATCCGTATCGCCATCTCTCCCTGACCCGGGGCTGCCCGAGCCGATGCACCTTCTGCGGCTCCCCCGATTTCTGGGGCCGCCGGGTGCGGTTTCATTCCCCCGGCTATTTTGTCGACCAGATGGAGATGCTGGTTCAAAAGGGGGAGCGCTTCTTCTATGTCTCCGACGACACCTTCACCCTCAAGAAATCCAAGGTGATCGACACCTGCCAGGAGATCCTGCGGCGGAATCTGGCGGTCTCCTGGGCCGCCATCTCCCGGGTCGACTGCGTGGACGAGGATGTTCTGTTATGGATGCGCCGGGCCGGGTGTTCCCAGATCAGCTACGGGGTGGAAAGCGGCGCCGCCGGGATTCGCAAGCTGCTGGGCAAACCCTTTTCCGCCGAGACCATCGAACGGGCCTTCACCCTCGCCACCCGGTTCGGCATTCTGCCCCGGGCCTATTTCATCTACGGCTGCCCCGGCGAAACCGAAGAGACGATCCAGGAGACCCTCGCCCTGATTCGCCGAATCCGGCCCCTGAGCGCTATCTTCTACATCCTCGCCGTCTTCCCCGGCACTCAGCTGTACGAACAATTCAAAAAACGTTTCGGCATCACCGACGATATCTGGCTGAAGCGGATCGAAGACATCCTCTATTTCGAATACGACCCCGATCTTTCCCGGGAGGATGTGCTGGCCTTCGGCCATACCCTTCGCACCGGGTTTTACCGGTCCCTGCCCGACTTCATCGACCGCATCGAGGTGGTGGACCGGGAGGAACTCTATTTTCTGCATGCCGATTTCTTTTCCAAACTGGGGATGACCTTCAGCCACGGGGATTACGCCGATATCGAGGCCGTTCCGGACCGGATGGGCATCGCCGCACGGCTGTTTCGGCGATCGCTTCAGTTCGCGCCGGATCACCGGGCCTTTGCGGGGTTGGCCATGGTCCTTCAGAAACAGGGGAACGAAAAGGCGGCATCCGCCGTTATCGAAAAAGGGCTGGCCCATTTTCCCGACAGCGAAGACCTTCACCTCTGCGCCGGCATCGCCCGCATGAACCGGGGCGAATTCGCCGAGGCCCTGAACCATCTTCTCAAACACCCCGATTCAACCCGGGCCCTTCAGGCCATCGCCCAATGCTACCAGGCCCTGAACCAGCCCAATCTGGCCGCCCTGTATCGCCGAAGGGCGGCGGTCCGTTCAGCCCGGTGAGCAGGTGAAGGGGCGCGACCCGGCCGGGCGGACAAGCGGTCAGCTCTCGGGCGATTCGCCATTCTCTTCGCGCAGATATTTGGCCAGGGTCTGGCGGGTGATGCCGAGCATCTGTGCGGCCATGGTCTTGTTCTCCTCGGTGCGCCGCAGGGCCTCCAGGATCAGCATCAGGGTGGCGTCCTTGACCGTGGGCAGGGTCCGCCAGTAGGCCAGCGGGTTTTTCCCGTTCACCGCACGCCTCACGAACCCGTCCCCCGGGGACGGTCGCTCCCGGATCTTTTGCCGAAACACCTCCAGGCTCAACATCTTGGACTGGTGGCTCGCCACCGCGTCGAAGACCATCGACTTGAGTTCCCGCACATTGCCCGGAAACGGGTGGTTCCGAAGCAGGGTGACCAGTTCGTCCGGCGGGGTGGGCTTGTTTTTCCCGTATTCCTCGGCCGCCTGCTCCAGAAAATAATCGAGCAGCAGGGGCAGGTCGTCCATTCGGTCCCGCAGGGGGGGCAGTTCCACCTGATGGATTTTAAGCCGGAAATAGAGATCGTTGCGAAACGCGCCGCGGTCGATCAAATCCGGCAGATTGCGGTGGGTGGCGACCACCAGGCGGGCGCTGGACCGCCGCGGCTTTTCCGACCCCACCGGATAAAAGACCCCTTCCTGAACCAGCCGAAGAAGCTTCTCCTGGGATTTCCGGCCGAGATCACCGATTTCGTCTAAAAACAGGGTGCCGCCCGCCGCCTCCTGAACCGCGCCCGGCCGGTCTTGGTCGGCTCCGGGAAAGGCGCCCCGCACATGCCCGAAGAGGGTGTCCGAAAAGGCGGCATCGTCCATACCGGAGACCGCCACCGGCACAAAGGCCCCGGCGCATCGACTGCAGGAATACACCGCTTCGGCCAGCAGGGTCTTGCCGGCGCCGGTCTCTCCGGTGATGAGCAGGGGCAGGCTGGACCGGGAGACCGCCTCCACATACTGAAAATAGGCGAGCATGTCCCCGTTCCGGGTCAGGATCCTGGAAAAGGCCTCGGGACAGG
>JAABSQ010000541.1 GCA_011390315.1 Desulfobacteraceae bacterium | reverse complement strand
GGTGGTAATATTTCGGAAAGACGAGTTCCTTTTTTATCTGGATGGTGTTCCGGTGCATGCAGACAATCCGTCGCCAGGTTTTCAAATCGATCAAATTCCCAACGTAAACAGCGTGAGGATTGGTACTTGGGATGAACCTGAGAGTGAGAATCCATTCAGTTTTTTCGGCGGTATTGATGACATCGCAGTTTATACCAAGGAAAAAATCTGGGACGAAGAAAAGGATGAACTCATTCTCACCCAGGATGTCATACGCGAACTTTCCCGGCAGCGCCTACCCGAATAATCTCACCAATGACATTTAAAACCGAGAAAAGCATCCCTCCTCTGATTCTTGCGCCCGCCGGAAACAAAGATTCTTTTTTAGCCGCACTGGCCGCCGGCGCCGATGCGGTTTATTGCGGGCTCAAGCAATTTTCCGCCCGGATGGAAGCACCGAATTTTTCGCTGGAGGAGATGGCTTCCCTGGTGGAATTGGCCCATGGTCGGAAAACCGAGGTGTACATCACCCTCAATTCTTTATTGAAGCCGACAGACATCGAATCCGCCGGTAAATTTCTGGATCAATTGAACCGATGGGTCCGGCCGGATGCCCTCATCATCCAGGACCTTTCCTTGATCCGATTGGCGCGGCAAATCGGGTTCAAAGGAAAACTCCACCTGTCCACACTGGCCAATGTCAGCTTTCCGGCGGCACTGAATATGATTCATCAGGAGTTCGGGTCCGAGATCAATCGGGTGGTGCTCCCGCGGGAGTTGAATATCGATGAAATCAAACAGACCGCCGAGGCCTGCCCGGATGAGCTCGATCTGGAAGTCTTTGTCCATGGCGCCCTTTGCTACGGGATATCCGGGAGGTGTTACTGGAGCAGCTATATGGGCGGCAAAAGCGGAATCCGAGGCCGGTGCGTCCAACCCTGCAGACGTTTTTATACCCAGAGCAAGGAGACCAAACGGTTCTTTTCCTGTCAGGATTTGAGCCTGGACGTGCTGGTCAAAGTCCTGCTGTCGATTCCCAAGATTCGGGTCTGGAAAATCGAAGGTCGTAAAAAAGGGCCGCACTATGTCTACTACACCGTTTCCGCCTATAAAATGCTTCGGGACCATGCCGGTGATCCGCAGATGAAGAAGGGGGCCCTGGGAATGCTTGAACAGGCCCTCGGACGCCCCGGCACCCATTACCATTTTCTGCCCCAGCGGCCGCAAAATCCGATCAACACCGAGGACCAGACCGGGTCCGGGCGGTTGATTGCACGGATGAAAGGCGGCGGAGCACAGCCCTTTATCGTTCCTCATGAGGAACTGCTTCCGGGAGACCTGCTTCGGGTCGGATATGAGGATGCCCCCGGCCATACGGTGTTTCGAGCGGTCAAATACGTGCCCAAAAAAGGACGTTTATACCTCAATCGCAAGTTTCGGAAAACCCCGCCCAAGCATACGCCGGTTTTCCTGATCGACCGGCGTGAAAAAGCTCTTCAGGACCTATTGACCGATCTGGGCGAGCAACTCGATACGTTTAAAACTCCGAAGGTGGAGGCTTCCCGCTTCCGTGCCGACATATCCCCCAAGACGCCGACCACCTTTCCGCAATTGGATTTACCGGTGTGGCGGTATCCGAAACCGGGGTTTTCCGGCAACCCCTTCGGCCTTTGGCTCTCCTCGGATTTGGACTTGGAGGCGCTCCAAATAGACGTTTCCGCCGTCTGGTGGTGGCTTCCACCAGTGATTTGGCCTTCCGAGGAAGACCGTTGGATGTCTCTGATCCATGGGTTACTGAAAAAGGGCGCCCGGGCGTTCGTCCTCAATGCGCCCTGGCAGCCGGCGCTGTTTCCCCGAACAGGTCGAAAATTATCCTTCTGGGCCGGACCCTTTTGCAATATCGCCAATGGGTGGGCGATTGATGTTCTGGCGGATATGGGGTTTGACGGCGTCATCGTCAGCCCCGAACTGGGGGCACAGGACTATACGGGCCTGCCGGAACAAAGCCGACTTCCCCTGGGGCTTGTCCTTTCCGGCAACTGGCCGTTGTCGATCTCCAGGGTCCGCCCGAAGGATCTGAAGACCGAATTCGGGTTCGCCAGCCCGAAAGGGGAGCAGGCCTGGCTGCAACAGCATGGCTCCGAGTATTGGGTATACCCCAACTGGAAACTGGATCTGAGCGCCAAAAAAGAGGTGCTTCAAGCCTCGGGCTATTCCCTGTTTGTATCCTTACAGGAACCCCTGCCCAAGCAGATCCATCTGAAACAGAGAAAAGGTTTGTGGAACTGGGATATTGATCTCTCCTGATCGGATTTTACGATGATCTCTGTTTTCATCCTCGCTTTTTGCACATTATCTTCAAAATAGAACTTCTATCCCAAAGATTTCCTTTTGTGTTGAAATTCATTCATAAACTTATTACAGTACAGGCCGCTTCCCGGTAAATTTCAGAAGGCGTCG
>JAABSQ010000540.1 GCA_011390315.1 Desulfobacteraceae bacterium | reverse complement strand
TCGGTCCGGGCCGACTTCATTCAGGAAAAGCACATGAAGATCCTGGCCGAACCGTTGATCTCCGAAGGGATTTTCTATTTTCGCATGCCCGACGACCTTCGGTGGGAATACACCGCCCCCATTCAAAGCGTCCTGCTGATGCACGACGGCGACACCCGCCGATACATCCGCGGAAAGGACGGCTGGATGGTGGATGAGACCGCCCGTCTTCAGGCCATGCAGGTGGTGCTCGGAGAGATCACGAACTGGCTCAACGGCCGGTTCGACGAAAACCCCGATTTCACCGCCACCCTGGAACCGGATCGAAAAATCATCCTGACCCCCAAAGCGCCCGCCATGGCCGCCGTCATCAGCCGAATCACCCTTCACCTGTCCGAAACCCCGGGGCTGATGGAGGCGGTGACCATCCATGAAGGGGCGGATTCTTTCACCCGGCTCATCTTTCGAAACGCCAGCCTCAACCCCCCCATCCAGGATGCGGTCTTTCAGACGGTGAAATGAAACCCGGGTATTCGGCTGCATTCCTGTTGCTGTTTCTGACCGCCTGCGCCGTTCCGCCGGCGATCTCACCGGTCCCGCCTCAGGCCGAATTCGAAATTCGAAGCGTCTGCGCCGCCCCATTTCCCCGAAACCAATGGCAGCTGGTCCATTCCATTGAAACCGATTTCGGCGGCGGGCACGGCGGCATGATGCTGGGGGTCACCGTGATCATCCCCGAAACCCGGACCCTTCAATGCGCCCTGATGACCATCGAGGGGCTGGTGGTGTTCAATGCCGAATCCGGGCCGGAGAAATTGACGATTGAACGGGCCGTGCCGCCCTTCGATTCCAATGAATTCGCCCGGGGAGTGATGGATGACATTCGGCTGATGTTCTTTTCACCCCGGGGACCGGTCCAAGCGGGAAACACCGATCAGGGACGGCCGATCTGCCGATATAAAACCGGCCCGGACCGGGTCTTGGATATCGCCTTTGATCCGGCCTCCGGATGGATCTATCGACTCTACCGGTCGGGGAAGCCGGTTCGAACGGTCCGTGCCGATGTCAAGCAGGCGGTGGTCTCACCGGCCGGGGAGGTGATCCCCCGGGGAATGACCCTGACCGCCCACGGATATCCCGAATACACCCTCAATCTGAAACTGCTGGAGGCCGCCCCGCTTCAATGAACGGCCTTCTTTAAAACAGGACGCGAGATGGAAATACAATTCAAGCTGATCTATCCCGAATGGCCCAAACTCACCGGTCAGACCGAGTTCCACCTGCCGCCCCACGGCCCGGTGGTCTTTGCCGCCACGCTGCCCGAGGATGTGACGGTGGAATTCATCGATGAAAACCTGGAAACCATCGATTTCGACGACACCCCCGATCTGGTGGGCATTTCCATGATGCTCACCTCCCAGGTCAAAAGGGGATGGGCTATCGCCGATCGTTTTCGGGAAAAGGGAATTCCGGTGATCTTCGGCGGCATCGCCGCCATGCTTCATGCCGAGGAGACCCAAACCCATGCGGATTCGGTGTTTCTGGGGGAGGCCGAGGGCCGAATGGCGCAGGTGATCGCCGATTTCAAAAAGGGTGAACTGAAGCCGGTCTATAACTACCTTCAGGACCTGCCGCCCATCGAGAGCGTGGGCATCGCCCGGCGGGATATCCTCAAACGGGAATTTTACAATTATAAAGGAGTCCAGATGTTCGACCTGGTCCACGCCTCCCGGGGATGCCGCTTTCACTGCTACCCCTGCGCCGTGGCCTATCTCGGCGGCCGCCGGTTCCGGCCCCGGCCCATCGACAAGGCCGTCGAAGAGATGGCCGCCATCGACAACAACCGGCTGTTCATCGTGGACAACTCCCTGGCCCAGGACACCCAATGGGAAAAAGACCTTTTCCGGGAAATGATCCCGCTCAAAAAGAAATGGTGCAGCCACCCCATCGAGGATGATCCCGAGGTGCTGGACCTGGCGGCCCGGGCCGGGGCCTGGTATGTCTACCAGGCGGTGTTCGATACCTCCGACTATATTCGGGAGCGGATCAAGCGCTATCACGACCACGGCATCTCGGTGGAAGGCACGATTCTGTTAGGGCTCGACCGCCATACCGAAGACGACATCAAACGGTTTATCGATTTCCTCCTCGATATCGAACTCGACCTGGCCGAATTCACCGTGCTGGCCCCCTTCCCCCACACCAAGGCCTACGACGAACTCCACAGCCAGGGCCGCATCCTCTCCTACGACTGGAACGACTACACCGCCGACAAGGTGGTCTACCAGCCCAAACACATGTCCCCGGAAAGGCTCCAGGAACTTTTCCAGTATGCCTGGGACACCTTCTATGCGGAAGAGTCCCAGATGATCCGAATGTACAAGCTCTATCAGAAGGTCATTCAAAGGGAAAAGGAGGACGGGACGTTTCGGCCCCGGCAACGCCAAATGGCGACTCAGGCGTTC
>JAABSQ010000539.1 GCA_011390315.1 Desulfobacteraceae bacterium | reverse complement strand
CTCCTCACCGGGTTCGGTCCCTTCCCGGGCACCGCCCTCAATCCCACCGAACGTCTGATGAAGATCATTTCAGACTCGGCCGGGGAGTGGTTCCCGGACGTAGCGGTTCGAACCGCGGTTCTGGAAACCGCCTATACCGAATGTGAACATCGGTTCATGGCGGAAATCAACACCTTCGGCCCGAATGCCGTTCTGTCGTTCGGGGTCAGCGGCCGGGCCGATGCCGTTTTTCTGGAGCGCTTCGCCCTCAACATGGATGATGCCGACCAGGCGGATACTCAGGGAGAGGTGCGAAGAGGCCGGCCCATTGTCCCCGACGGTCCGCCTGCCCTGACATCGACCCTGAACCTGACAGGGATTTACCAAAAATTGACACAGGCCGGGGTCCCCGTCCGGTTCTCCAATCATGCCGGAACCTATGTCTGCAATCATCTGTTTTATTTCGCCTTACACCACCTGGCCCGGCTGAAAAAGAATATCCCGATGGCCTTTATCCACATCCCGCCTGTCATGGAATGGATGGAAGACCATTACCCCGGGATGCCCCCCTTCATCTGCAAAGCCGATCTGGTTCAAGCGGTGCAAGCCCTGATTCATGCGGCCTTGGAACTGCATCAAATACATCAAATGAATGAGATATAGTGAATGCTAAAAATTCATTTTTTATAGAAATGCCAATTTTTGCAGAAAACAGACAAAATTTTGCAGGAAACCGGTTTTCATGAGCGACAAATTTTGAAGGCGGGAGGCAGGTGAAATAAATATAATACTTAATTACAATCGTTTAGAGTTTTTAATGAAGGGGTTGGCACCAACCCTGCAGTACACTTAAGTAAGGTACAACTTTCCTTCTTCCTTCATACCTCCTTTGTTGAAGGGGTGGCTCGGGGCAAGCCACCCCTTTTTCATTTGGGTTCGATGATCCTTCCCCGGTTTTCAAAACCGACTCCGGATATTATTCCCGACGTATTTTCGTTTACAAAAAGCCGGTTTATGCCGATAATTCGACCATGGTTCAGTCAACCGATTTCCGAAAACTGGCAAACCGGATCGACGGAGAGGTCCGGCATGATTTCCTTCGGCGGTACATGCTCTCCACCGACGGGTCGATTTTTCAGAAAATCCCGGCCTGTGTCGTATACCCGCGATCCACCGCCGACGTGGCCGCGACCGTTCAATTTGCACGGGAACGGGGCATATCCGTCCACTCCCGGGGCGCCGGCAGCGGATTGTGCGGTGCGGCCCTCGGGGAAGGCATCGTCCTCGATTTTTCCAGGTACATGAACCGGCTCCTGCAGATAGACACCGACGCCAAAACCTTTTCCTGCGAACCGGGCTACCGGTTCGGCGAGCTGGAGGCGCGGCTTCAGGGGACCGGACTCTTCTTTCCGCCGGACCCCTCCAGCGGCGAATACGCCACCTTCGGGGGCATGACCGGCGCCAACGCCAGCGGGGCCCATTCGGTCAAATACGGCAATGTGGCCGATTACCTTCTGGATGCCGAGGTGGTCCTGAGCGACGGCGCCGTCATCACCCTGTCCGAAATCCGGAATACCGATCCCGAAGACCAGCCGAAGAATCTCTTTTCCCTCTACCGGCTGTATCGGGAAAACGCCGCCGACATCGAATCGGCCTATCCCGCCACCCGGTTCAACACCGCCGGATACAACCTTCGGGGGATGGTCCGGGAGGGCCGCCTCGATCTGCGCCGCCTGCTGGCCGGTTCCGAGGGGACCCTGGGCGTCATTACCCGTCTCACCTTTCAGCTCATCGACAAACCCGCCCACGACAGCCTGGTGGTCGCCTTCATGGACGACATCGTGGCCGCAGCCAAAGCGGTTCAGGCGGTGCTCCCTTTGGAGCCTTCCGGCATCGAGGTGATGGACAAATCCCTGCTTCGGCTGGCCCGGTCCCGGGACGAACGGCTGCAATCGGCCATTCCCGAGGATATCGACAACATCCTTCTGATCGAATTCGACGGCAGGGACGCCCAGGAACCGGCCGCGGCTGCCGCAACGGTTCAGGAGATGCTGGCCGACCGGGGGTATTCCGACCGGGTTCACCCGGCGGTGTCTGCTTCGGAAAAGGCCGCCTTCTGGGCGGTGCGCAAGGCGGCGGTCCCCATCCTCTATAAATTGAAAGGGGAGAAGAAAATCCTGGCCCTGATCGAGGATGCGGCGGTGCCCACCGATCGCCTGGTGGAATACTTCGAAGGGGTGTACGAGATTTTGAACCGGCACGGGGTGGAATTCGTCACCTACGGCCACATCGCCAAAGGGCTGCTCCACACCCGGCCCCTGCTGAACCTCAAAGACCCGGCGGATGTGGCCCGGCTTCGGCCCATCGCCGACGAACTCTTCGCGCTGGTCCACGGCCTGGGCGGATCGGTCTCCGGCGAACACGGGGACGGCCGGTTGCGGAGCGCCTATATTCGGCGGGCCTATCCGGAAATT
>JAABSQ010000538.1 GCA_011390315.1 Desulfobacteraceae bacterium | reverse complement strand
AACCGGAAGATACCGACATCGCCTTTATCCATCCCGATCCGGAGCTGACGGCGCGGCTTCGGCCTGTGGCTTCCAGCCCTGCGGCGGCGGTCGAAGAACTCGAGGAAACCTTTTCCCTGGAAACCCTCGAGGCCCTGACCCTGCTTCGCAACCCCGGGATTGAATCGGCCCGCAAGGATGTTCGGGCGACCCTCGAGTCCTTTTCACAGGTAACCCATCTCGACGAAATCCTTCGGCAGTATTCGGTCTTCACCGAAGGGCTCATGACCGGTGTCGGTCCCATGATGGGAGCCGAACCGGTCCGGTCGCGCTTTCCCTTCCCCGGCGTCATGGCCCTCAAAGGACAGGCGGTGGACCAGGCGGTGCGGGCCGCGGTCGAAGCGCTTGAAATCGCCCGCCGGGATGCGGTCACCGACATTCGAAAAGCATACTGGAACCTGATCTATCTTCGAAAAGCCCGCGAAATCACCGCCGAGACCCTCGATCTCTTCCGCAATCTCGAATCGGTGGCCGACACTCGGTACCGGGCCGGAAACACCAGTTTCCAGGATGTCATCAGGATCGGCATACAGACCAGCATCCTTCAGGAGGAACTGACCACCCTGGCGGAGCGCCAGCGTAATCTTGAGACCCTCCTTCTCGAAATTCTGGAGCTGCCGCCGGAAAGCGAAGTGGGCCGTCCGGCGGATCGAACCCCGGCAAAGACCCTGCCGGCCCTCGACCGCCTGTATGAACTGGCTCGTGAACGGCGCCAGGAGCTGCGGCGCATGCGGGCCATGATCGGCCGATCGGAGCGGATGATCGAGATGGCCGAAACCATGGTCTTGCCGCCCTTTACCCTCGAATTTTCCTATTACGAGGACACCCCGATGCAGCAGGTCGGTTCGGCGGCGACCCAACCGTCCTTTCCGACCCATACCGAGGCATCCAGGGGATCGGGGCTGCCCGAATCCCCCTGGTACGGCAGAAACGATGCATGGCTTCGGCAGACCCGGCAGAATCTTGGAGGGCTTCGGGCGAACCTCAGAAAAGCGGAAGCGGCCACCCATAACAGGGTTCGAATGACCTGGTTTTCACTGGACAAAGCCCTGCGTGAGACGGCCCTGTATCGGAATACGGTGGTGGATATGTCCCGATCCGCCCTGGATGTCTCCACCCGGGGCTATGAGTCGGGCGCCGTCACCTTCGCCGATGTCATCGCCTCCTATTCCACCTGGCTCGATGTTCGCACCTCCCTGGCCCGAAAACAGAGCGACATCGGCGTGGCCCGGGCCGAACTCGAGCAGGTGGTGGGCACAACCCTTGAATAAGAAAACCTTATGGAGGAAGCAATATGAATCCAAACAGATCCGAAAGAAAATTTTATGGAAAGCTCATTCTGGTCACGGTCCTGGTGACGCTGATCATATCCTTTGGAGCGGCCTACCTCTTCGGCTATATCGGCCCGAGGCAGGCCCCTCCATCCGCGGAAGGTCCGAACCCCCTCGTTGAAGGCCGGCTGCTCGGTGAAACCGATGAGGTCCGGATCTACACCTGCTCCATGCACCCCCAGATCCGGCAGTCCGAACCGGGCGACTGCCCGATCTGCGGAATGGATCTGATTCCGCTGGAAACAGACGGGGGCAGCGATTTAGGCCCCCGCACGATGCGTATGAGCGAAAGCGCCCGGGCCCTCGCCGAGATTCAGACCGTTTTGGTGCATCGCGAATTCCCGGAAGCCCGGGTAAACCTGGTCGGAAAACTCGATTACGATGAAACCCGTGAAAAATCGTTGACCGCCCGATTCCCGGCCCGGATCGATGCGCTCTTCGTCAACTTTACCGGCATTCAGGTAAAACAGGGTGAACACCTGGCCGAGGTCTACAGCCCGGAATTGCTCAGCGCCCAGCGTGAGCTTCTCGCGGCGCATCGAAGCAATCCCGACAGCTTCATGGCCCGCGCTGCACGGGAGAAGCTGCTGCTTTGGGATCTGCTGCCCGATCAGATCGATGCGATTATCGAAAGCGGCGAAGCGCGGGATTATTTCGTTTTGAAAGCGCCCATCGGAGGGGTGGTCGTCGGTAAAAACGTCAAGGAAGGCGATTACCTGAAAACAGGCGAGCCGCTCTTCCGCATCGTCGATCTGAGTCGATTGTGGCTCTATCTCGACGCCTACGAGTCCGACCTGGTCTGGCTGCGATACGGCCAGGACGTGGCTTTCACGGTTGAAGCCTTTCCGGGCGAAACCTTTCACGGTCAGATTGCATTTATCGAACCCGAAGTGGATCGCAAGACCCGAACGGTATCGGTTCGGGTTAATGTGGACAACACGGATACCCGTCTGAAGCCCGGAATGTTCGTCCGCGGCACGGTCGAGGTCCGAATGGCCGAAGGCGGCAAAGTGTACGCGCCCGAATTCGCAGGCAAATGGATCAGTCCGATGCACCCGGAAATCGTCAGGGACAAACCCGGTCAGTGCGAT
>JAABSQ010000536.1 GCA_011390315.1 Desulfobacteraceae bacterium | reverse complement strand
GGGATTCAACCAGATGACCGACCTTTCCGAAAATGGTATCCAGCGACGCCAAACGGTAGCTCAGGTGGGTGGCGATCTCCGCCTCCGCCGGCGTAAAAATGTGCTTGAGGATGTTGAGTTCAACCCGGGACCGGGTCGCCGGAAATCCGACCGCCTGCTTGTCGAGGTGTTGTTGCAGTTTGACATAGACAGAGTCGTTCGAGGCCATACTTACCTCCTTATTCGGCGCTGTGAGTATACAGAATTCGGAGCAGGGCGGGGCCGCAGCCCTTTATGGGAACGTATTCTTGATCGAATGAGTTTACAGGAGCGGGAGGAATTTGGAAAGGAAGAAAAATCGGGCCGCTACCATCCTCCATGCCGGCCGATGGTATGAAAGCGATAACCTTTGTGGGCACTTCCTGCCTGGATCATTTGATTTCGCAGGGGCGACTTTTAATAAAGAGAATTTGTCTTAAATAAAAACGGCGGGACTACAACCAAACCTTTCCGCCAATCCTTTTATCTGTCTCTTATTTAATTCTCGCTTCCCAGAAAGAATCTCTGAAATGACGCCAGGACTCCCGATCTCTGTTAAATCTTTCTGTTTTAAACCATGTTCTTCCATCAGATACTGTAAGGATCCAATGGGATCGGATGCGGCTTCTGGAAATCGCTCGGATTCATAATCTTCGATGAGGTTGCTGACGTTGACAAGCAAACCCATCAAAGGGTGATTTTCATTGCCTCCGATTCGGTCTAACAGATACTCCGAAAATTCGATCAGGCGATCAAGGGCTTCATCATTTTCAGGCGGAGACAGGAGAGGAGCCAACACAGGCCAAGCATCAATCATTTTTTCATATTCTTGAACCATGGGCCTTCCTTAAGAGAATGCCCCTATCACGGAAAGAGAGCAGGCATATTCTATTTATGATATGCTCTCGTTGAATCCATTCACAAAAAAAAGTATCATGGACTTCGCCGCTGGAAGAGTTTAAGGAATAAATGGATATGACCGCAATAAAAAAGGCCGGCCCGTTCAGGCCGACCTTTATTTTATTGGTAGGCACGATTGGATTTGAACCAACGACCCCTACCGTGTCAGGGTAGTGCTCTCCCACTGAGCTACGTGCCTTTAAAAAAGAGATGCCCTACCTATCATCGACGGCCGGACCTGTCAATAAAAAAATCAACGGTTACCGGCCTCGGTGCGCCACCCGAGCAAGAAGCCATCCGCCGCATCAGCCCGGAAAAGGGATAAACCTTATCTTCGGATTCCGGACGGAGGAAAAGAAACGCACCGGAATCTCGGGAATTGCGAACCTGTAAATAGGGAATTCCCTGATTGCCGGAACCATTCTAAAAATATATCCTTCTGAATTCACGAAGGTTGTCGTTAACCATGGACGCCACACGCATTTCCCGGATTCAAGTTCAAATCAGGAAAATACTGAAGTCTCTTAACCGGGTTTGCCGAATTAATGTGATATTTTTCACTGAGTTTAGATTCACATTCGATCCATAGTTTTAAAAAGTATCACGTTTAGAATGCCGGGCGGATGCCGGCTCATCCACTGTCGGATAGCGAGGGCTTCCCATGAAACAAATCCACCTGTCCATATCCATGAAAATATGGCTGAGCATCAGCATCCTGATCATCGGCTACATCTTTTCCATCGGCGTGATCCATTACGCCGGCGCACACATCGAAAACGACATGCGCCTGATCTCCAAAGCCCTGTTCCCGGCAGCCTCCCTCAGCCAAACCTCCCTGGCCGGGTTTGAAAAACAGATCGCCCTTTATGAAGATGCGGTCATGATGGGGGAGACGGACAAAATCGCTCAGGCCGATGCCCAGCACCGCCGGGTGATCGATGCGCTGAACGCCGTCGCCGGCCTGCCGGGCCTCGGACGGGACCGGGTGCGGTATGCCGAAGACCTCGGCCGGAAAATCGAGGGTTTCACCCGAACCGCATCGGCCCTGTACCGGGAAATGGCTTCCGGAGACATCAACGACGACGCCGTCGAGGAGGCCAAACGACTGGCCGAAGAACGAACACGGCTGGAAAGCCTCCTCTTGAATCTGACCGCGCGCATTACCGAAGATCTGGAAACCGGGCTCGTATCCACGGTTCGGTTTTTCGACCGACAGCAGCGCTTCAACTTCATCGTTTTTACCGTCGTGCTTCTGTTTTCACTGGGGTTGATCTGGCGGGTCACCCGAAAGCAGATCGTGGCGCCCATTGAAACGGCCATTCTTCAGTTGAGGCAAGTCAGCCGGCAGGTGGCCGACTCCTCCAGCGAGGTTTCCAGCAACAGCCAGAACCTGGCCTTGGGGGCCTCGGACCAGGCATCCAGCCTTCAGCAAACCTCCGCCTCCATGGAACAGCTGGCCGGAATGACCCGGCGCAATGCCGAAAACGCCGGAGAAGCCCAAGAGATGACGGCCGAGGCGACCCGCATCGTCGATCAGGTCAACGGCCATATGACCG
>JAABSQ010000535.1 GCA_011390315.1 Desulfobacteraceae bacterium | reverse complement strand
GAAAAATAGTAACCGGAGCACAGTCACCGGAACCTTTGTCGTAAGGTAGCCGATAATTGCCGGCGGACATTTTTCCGGCAGATTCAGGTTCACACCGCAGTATGTTTCTGAACTGTGCTCTCAAACTGATATGATCTTCAGGTTGTCAATGATCTGTATGTATGATACCGGACACCGGGGTAACGAACTGTACATCATTCCCCATCGGCCCTGTAGGGAATTTTTGATGCGGATTGTGATACCTGCGTAAGGGACGCAGCACCGAAGTGTGCAACTGTCTAAATTAGTCTCTCTTCGACGCAGCCAGGGATTCCAGTTTTGCCGGTATGCCAGCTACCTGTTCCCAGTCGGTGTAAACATGATCGTGTGACGTATCGGTATTGCCGCCGCTCTTTTTGTTGATGCTGCGCATGATGAAACGCTTGAAAAAATCATATTTCGTATAGAGTAGTGCACCGGCCACATACTCCGTGTGATCCGGTTCCAGGCCGGTTGCAAGCATAAAACTTTCGGTCTGCTCCTTCAGCTCTTTCCATGATGCTTCATCGTCCGATGCAGCCGTGAGGCTGACGGACATAAAGACGACGGGTAGTTCGTTGAGTTCGCGGTGGTACTCCCTGGCATAGTGCTCGATGGAGGACTGGTACTTTCCTGCATGTACGGATGCTGCAATGATCACCGTGTCATAACCTTTCGGAGATGGTGGTTTTACGGTTGCATTGAATAAGCCTGCCTTATGACCCATCTTTTTGGCTTCCTCTTCGAGAAAATCGGCGATGGCGCGTGTATGACCTTCGGTGGTTGAGTAAACAATCATGATCTTCATAGGTTCGGGATTTGTTTTAATAGTTGATTCATGATGATTAAGATTTAGCGGATTCTTTCTGTTTCTTTTCGGCCATTGGCGTTTTTTGGTCGATGTGGCTGCCGCTTACGGCTTCCAGTAACTGAAGCGCTGCCGGTAGAACAACGAGTGAAGCGAGCAGCAACAAACCTATTCCGGTTACGGCCAGTTCGCCGATGGTGCGCATGCCCGGATGACTCGAAAAGAGCAGCCCCGCAAAGCCAAGCATGGTGGTGAGGGCGCTCACGGTGATATGCTCCCCGGTTGTGCGGATCACCTTCCGGATGGAACCGCGTCCTTCCTCAAGATACCGGTGTACAAGGTGTATGCCGCTGTCGTCCCCGATACCGAGCAGGGTGGGCATCACCACGATATTGTAGAAATTGAGCTTCCAGCCGGCGAGCTCCATAATTCCAAAAAGCCATAAAAAACCGGTAATGAGCGGAACCAGGGCGATGATCATCCATAGAAAGCTCCGGAAGATGATCAGTTTTACCAGAATTATAAACGTTAGGGTAAGTGCGATCATCAGGGGAGCCTCCTCAATCATGAGCCGAAGCATGTCGGATGCCACAATGGACGTTGAGGCGGCGTGGTATACCGTTCCGTCGCTCAGGGTGATGTCCGAAAGATCATCTGCAAACTCCATCGAATTCCGGCCATCCGACAGGCCTACGGCCGGATAGATAATCACCAGGTTCCCGACGGTGCCGTCGGCAGAGGTAAACGGATCCAGAATGAAATCCGGAATTTCACTTAACGGCGGCCGCTCTTCAGAAGAAGCCGCCCGCTGCAGCTGCAGGTTCTGCTCCGTATCTGTACTGCTGATAAACGGGTCCTGCAGCATTTCGCGAATGTTCTGAATACGACTGCGCTTTTCCATTTGTTCAGATTCTGTAAACGGGTAACGATCCTGCAGAACCTCAACCGACTGAATGGTGGGTGACAGTGTATCGGCCATCATACGCTCTCTCAGCACGTGCGAAAGTTCTACGGCGTGACCGGGGCTGTCTGCCACAATATAGGCGGCATTTCGCGTTTTACGGTCGCTGTACACCTTGTGCGCTTCTCTTGCAACACGGTTGTAGCTCTCATATTCGGGCTCCAGGTTCCCGAAATCATATTCAAACCCGACACCCGGGGCAAACCACAGTGAAAGCGATGCAAGCAGTACCGAAATGAAAAGAATGGCGCTTGCAGTTTTAACATGAAAGTTTTTTTTCTCCCGGGGTCCAATTTCCGAAAGTTTTTTCATCCGGTCCGGAATACCTCCGGTGTAGAGATCCGGAAGCAGATGAAATTTTTCCAGGGTCAGGATCAGGGATGGAAGCAGAAAGATCATAGCCAGAATGGAAAAAAGGATGCCTGTTCCCGATATGGCGCCGAATTCGCTGAATCCCCTGAAGTCGGCCAGCATGAGGATATAAAATCCTGCTGCGGTTGTGATGCCTACGGCGCTGATGGCTCGCCCGGTGGTGCTGAACGTAACCAGAATGGCCTGTTTTGTCGTTTTACCAGCTTCCCGCTCTTCACAGAATCGTGCAAAAAAATGAATGCCGAAATCGATTCCCATCCCGAAGAGCAGCAGTATAAGGGTGGAGGTCATGATGTTCAGGGTACCGATTGTCAGCCAGGCCATTCC
>JAABSQ010000534.1 GCA_011390315.1 Desulfobacteraceae bacterium | reverse complement strand
ACGAGGAGGAGGCGCATGGAGACCTCGGCCGCCCAGGATGGCGGCATATGGAAGCCCCGCTTTGGCTGAAATCGATGCCGGAGGAAAAACTTCGGCCCATCCTGACTGATCTTGCAATTAATAAGAGCGGCGTTCGCGAGATCATGTACCAGGGCCGCGAAGCCCTGGCCGCCTACGGGAAGATCGCCGCAAACGGAACCGCGCTTCTGCTTCTGGTGCCCAAAGCGGATATCCTCGCCGAGGCCGACGCCATGGGCCGATATGTTCGCGAAGGATTTCAGGAGCGGATTCGGGTGACCGGGGTGATGCTGGTTGGGATTATTCTGGTGATCGTTGGGCTCGCCCTGTTTTTGTCCCGATATCTGACCCAGAACATTCGAAAGCTGGATGAAGCCTCCCATCGCTTGGCGAATGGGGATTTCTCGGCCCGGGTTCATATCCGTTCCCGGGATGAAATCGGGGAACTGGGGGAGGTGTTCAATCGCATGATATCGGGCCTGGAGGAGCGGATTCAAATGAAGCAGGCCCTGGATGTGGCCATGCACCTTCAGCAGAATCTCCTTCCGGAAGCCCCGCCCCCCATCCCCGGGACGGATATCGCGGCCCGCAGCATCTATTGCGATGAGACCGGCGGGGATTTCTTCGATTTTATTCCCCTGGATCGCGGGCTTAAGCGATCCTACGGGATTGTGGTGGGGGATGTCTCCGGCCACGGCATTTCAGCCGCCCTGCTGATGGGCACCGCCCGGTCTTTTTTGCGCTGCCGGGTGGAGCAGGCGGGCTCCATCGGCCGCATCATCTCCGATGTCAATACCCTGGTGTGCCGGGATACCGGTGATACCGGCCATTTTCTGACCCTGTTCTATCTGGAGATGTCGCCCGATGCGGGGGAGATCCGATGGGTTCGGGCCGGACATGACCCGGCCCTGCTGTATGATCCGGCCGCGGATGACTTCACGGAGTTGATCGGAGACGGAATGGCCCTGGGGGTGGATGATTCCTATGAATATTCCGAAAATGTTCTGAAGGAGGTCTCCGAGGGGCAGGTTCTGCTGATCGGCACTGACGGGATTTGGGAGACCCAAAATTCCCATGATGAAATGTTCACAAAAGACCGCTTGCAGGAGGTGATGCGGGAACATGCCGATCGGAAGGCCGACGATATCGCGGATGCGATTACCGAGCGGGTGGCGGCATTTCGAGGCGACATGCCTCAGGAAGATGATATTACGCTGGTGATTATCAAGATAGAGAAAGATCCGAATTCAAAGGAAACCCAATCAGAGGATGGAATGGAATGAAGCAGGCCAAGGATGCGATCGTTTTTCCGCTGGATGTTCCGTCAGCGGCGGATGCCGAAAAATATATCAAGCTGCTGTCGGGGGAGGTCGGGATGTTCAAGGTGGGGCTGGAGCTGTTTATTCAGTCCGGACCGAAGATGGTTCGTCTGATTCGGGATGCGGGAGATACCCGGGTCTTTCTGGATTTGAAACTCCATGATATTCCGGCCACCGTGGGAAGGGCCATGAAACGGGTGGCGGATTTAGGGGTCGCATATGTCACGGTCCATTGCGGCGAAAGCCCGAAAATGCTCGCGGCGGCGGTGGAAGCGGGGGCCGGAAAGGTGGGGGTCCTGGGGGTGACGGTCCTGACCAGTGTCTCATCCGAAGACATTCATGCCGCCGGTTTCCAAAGGGAATTGGCCGAAGATATGGGCAAATTGGTCCTCAAGCGCGCGGCCATGGCCCATGAGGCGGGATGTGCCGGGGTGATATGCTCCGGGCGGGAAGCCGCGGTCATCAAGTCGGCCTTCGGCCGGGATTTTCTGGCGGTGACCCCGGGCATTCGCCCGGCCTGGGAAGGAACTTCTTCGGATGATCAGGCCCGGATCACCACTCCGGCCCGGGCGATTCAAAGCGGCGCCGACTACCTGGTGATCGGACGCCCCATTCGGGATGCGGCCGATCCCCGGGCGGCGGCCCGGCGGATTGCCGGGGAAATTGCAGCGGTTTGACTCGAGGACCTTCTCGGTGAACCAGGGGAATTCATGGATCTGGACAAGCTGGAACAAAAACTGATGACAGACCCCAATATCTTGTTCGCCCTTGTTTTCGGGTCCTATGCACAGGGGAAGGAAAAACCCGGCAGCAGCGATCTGGATTTGGCCGTCTATTTCCAAAATCCGCCGGAGGGCCTTGCCCAACTCGGTCTGATCAATGAACTTTCGAATTTCATGGAAACCGAAGTGGATCTGGTGGTCCTGAACCGAGCGTCCGCATTCCTGAGGCATCAGATCATGAAGCAGTGTATGCGCCTGTTGATCAAAGCGCCCATTCGCTACCGACAGTTTCGTGAGAAAACCATCACCGATTACCAAACCTATAAATATGTCTCAGGGATGAACCGCTATGATCGATAAGAGGCTTATTGAAAAAAAGCTGAGGCGAATCGAAATTAAAAAATTCCCGGATGCTGATCGATCTCTTTTTCCACCTC
>JAABSQ010000533.1 GCA_011390315.1 Desulfobacteraceae bacterium | reverse complement strand
TCCACCGGAAGCGGTCATGGGCCGCTGCCGAAGATTGCTTCAGAGGATATCTGCTTCATCGGCGCGGACGGCCTCTCTTCCGGGGAGGAGGGATACGGCCGGTGGGTCCCCGGACCCGCGGCCGTCTATGGACATCTCTACGGCAACCTGCCGGTGGGGATGGGATTTGATATCGCCGTGGCCGCCCTGAGTCTGAAAGAGGGAAGAATCTATCCCTCCACCGCAGGCGGGGTCCCCCTGCCGGAAGGCCCCGAGCTGATTCTGGAACCCCGGATTCTGAAAACCGATCGAATCCAGTGCCTTAAACTGGGCGGGGCCGGCGGCTACGGAAGGGTGGTCCTGGGAAAAGAATGACGGAAACCTTTTACTCGACTACGGTCAGGTGCATGAAGCAGTGGGCGAAGCGGCCGCTTTCGGGAATGAAGCAGAGCAGCCGCTCCCCGGGCGTCAATCGGCCGGAATGGAACAGCTCCGCCAGAATGATGTAGATGGCGGCGCTGCCGGTATTGCCCTTTTCCGACAGATTGGTGAACCATTTCTCTTCCGGAATTTCAAATCCGATCCGGGCCATCTCCTCGTAAAATTTGGGGCGGAAATAGGCCGAAGAATAGTGGGGCAGAAACCAGTCGACGGCCTCCGGTTTCAGGCCGCGCTTGTCGATCACCCGTTTGAGCACCCGTCCCATGGAGGCCACGATCTCCCGGTCCAGGAGTTTGATGTCCTGCCGAATCGACATCAGCCAGGGCCGGGCCTCCGCCGGAATCTGTTCTCTATTCCGCCATCCGGTGACCTTTCCGTTCGGTCCCTTGACGCCGCCGGCGTACATGCAGGTCTCCAACCGGCCGGCCAGCGAGATGGTGTCGATCCAGTCGATTCGCAGGGCGATCCCTTTCGGATTTCGGTCGGGGGAAAGATAAACGGCGCCGGCCCCGTCCGAGAGCATCCACCGCAAAAAATCGGCGTCAAAGGCATGGATCGGCCGTTTTTCCAGGGCCTCGATTCCGGCGGCGTCCATCAGAGGCGCCATGAATTCGGATCGGGTGTGGGAGGAGGCCAGCTCCGAACCCACGGCCACCGCATTGCGGCTGGCGCCGGTGGCCACGTTCATGTATCCGTGCTTGAGGGCGGTCATCCCGGAGATGCAGATGCCGGCGGCGGTCATGACGTCGCATTCGGGAATGGCCAGCTCACCCAGAACCATGAGCCCGTGGCCGGGCAGCAGCAGGTCGGGGGTGGCGGTGCCGCAGCAGAGGCATTCGATATCCGCGGGTTTAAAATCCTCGACCGGATGAAGCCGCCGAACCGCCTCTGCCGCCAGTTCTGCGTTGGAATGGGTCAGGGCGCCGGTTTCCGGGTCAACCGCATAGTACCGGGTGCGGATTTTGTTGTTCTTGAGGACGATTCGCCGGGTCTTGGCCCCGATATTGGGGAGTTCCCCCAGCACCCGGTCGATGTCGTCGTTGGAGACCGGTCCATTGGGAAGGAAAGCCGATACATCGTTGATGTACACCGCCGTCATTTCGTATTTTCTCTCAGTTCTTTTCGTGCGCGGCCCGGGACAGGCACTGCTTCAGTAAACGGGAATAGGTTTCGTAAAAAACCTTCTCGGGCAGCCGGGTGGGGACGACCGCATTGAGAAATGTGTAATAGTCGAGGTCGTGGACGGTGATTCGGTCTTTCATCCGCCGATGAAGCGGGGTGCCGGGCACCGGGGTCAGAATCGAAGGAATGGGCAGGTCGATGGGCCGGGCTTCCACGAAGGCCTGGAGTCGGTCGAAATCCGCCTCGGTATAGTCGGGGGAGACGATGAAATCTCCGATAATGCGAATCCCCAGTTCCTTTAAAATGGTCATGGCCTCGATGTTCACCGCCACATCATTTTTTTTGTTGTAGGCCCGCAGCCGCTCGTCGGTGACCTCCTCGAATCCGATCACCGCCGTGGCCAGGCCGGCTTCCTTCCAGAGCCGGAACAGGTCGGGCCGCCGGACCACCGTGTCCGAGCGGACATCGGCCACCAACGGCTTTTGCATCCCGGCCTCGAGAATCCGCCGGGCCAGGGTTTCGGCCACCGCCGGGTCCCCGAAGGTGTTGGCGTCCACCAGCCGGATCAGGGGGATGTCGGCCAGCATCTCCATATCCCGAATCACCGCATCGATGGAGTGGGTCAGATACCGCCCCCCGGTCATATCCGGGACCGAGCAGAAAAAGCAGCGGTGGGTACACCCGAAGGCCGACGCCACGAACCCGATCTTTCCGCCGACCCCGCTCATGACGTAATGGTCCCGGTGATGGGCCACCAGGTCATAGCGCGGGGGCGTGCCGTCCACCAGATCGGCGGGAGCGTAATTCCGGGGGATGTAAGTGAGCGGGGTTCCCGGCCGGGTTTTGGCGATCCCCGGAATACCGTCCGCTGTTTTTTCCGCCCTCACTCGATCCGCCAATTCCCGAAAACTTTTTTTTGCGATCCCCAGAACCACATAATCGATGGACGCCCGGT
>JAABSQ010000532.1 GCA_011390315.1 Desulfobacteraceae bacterium | reverse complement strand
CAGAACATCGTTGAATGAGCGTCCGCCCGATACAATAATTTCGGCCCGGGCCCCGGTACGAAGTCTTTTGATGATGGCATTCAGGTTAGCCCGGGCATCTTCAGCTGCGGAATCATCAGGTACCATCATCTTGATCGTCACTTCCGATCCCCACCAGCTTCGGCTGCTCTGGAGCAGATAGGCGACGATCATCATCAGACCGCCGTTGCCCTTGAGTCCTCCCCACCATAGATCGATCCGTTTTCTGTCCCTGAATATCATTTCTTCATCATTATCGTGCAGAATAAGAACGTTCCGGCCCATTCTGTTAAATGCAGCAACCATATTGCAATATTCGGATCTCAGCTCAGGATTTTCACTGTCGCCCAGAATAATGGTATTGGGTACCAGCGGACCCAGTCCGTACGACTGTACAAGGTTTTCAGCACCCTGAAAGGCATTATCGGCATTGGTAATACGAACGAGTCCCTGAATGCCGCGCTTGGAGAGGAAGTCCCGGATATTTTCCTGCATTTTTCCCCGCCTCATTGTGGAGAGTGTCTTTCCGGTCAGAACAGTGGCAATCGTAAGAATCCCCCGGTTGTGGGTAATGGAATTGGCAAAATCGATCAGGTGCCACCGCTTGGTGGGAGCACCGGAAAGAACCAGGGGATTCGGACGCCAGGTTTTGGCTTCCGATTCGTGGCTGATGCGAAGGAGGCCAGTTCTGATGAGCGCCATCCAGATACCCTTTCCCACGTCACCCCATGCTGTTTTCATCTCGCGTCGCTTCAGCCAGGCAAAAATGGTTATCACGAACAGAAAGGCCAGCGTGGTTGCAAAAGCATTTATAAGGATCATAACGGCAAGGCAGCCGACTGCGCCCAATACGGAAAAGCTCCAATGCACCCTGAATTCAGGACGGAATGAGGGGCTGTCGAGCAAGCGCTCGATGCCGGCCGAAGCATTGAGTACTCCGTACGTTGTCAGGAAAAACATGGTAAGGATAGGGGCAATGATGTTCAGGTTGCCCAGGAATACGGCAAAAAGGGCAATAATCATAGTAACAAAAGTGCCGATGCGGGGGGAATCGTCTTCACCGCTCCCGGTTCCGAGCCACTGAAGCCACCGGGGCAGCACACCGTCGCGCGCAAGTGCCTGAAGCACCCGCGGAGCACCCATAACGCTTCCCACGGCGCTTGACAGGGTGGCACCCCATACGCCGATCAGGATGGCATCTCCCCAGTATGCCATTTTTCTCATGATGAGGGGGTCTTCGATGAGGGTGAGCGCATCGGCCCGCGTAGCCAGGATTACCGGCAGGATCATGTAGATAAGATATCCGACCCCGATCGCATAAAATGTTCCCTTGGGAATGGATTTCGATGGATTTTCCAGGTCGCCCGACATATTTACGCCGGCCATGATACCGGTTACTGCAGGAAAGAAAACGGCAAATACAACCCAGAAGTCTTCAGAATTTCGCTCGGATGCACCCCAAAGCTCAATAGTGGACTCTTCCACAGGCCCGCCGAAAAAGAGCGACAGCAGCGAGAGCGCAATTCCAAACATTATAAAATACTGCGCACGGATTGCAACTTTTGCAGAGATCATTGCCAGTACGGCTACAAATACCGTGGTTCCCATTCCAACCAGCTTGAAATTGAGATTGGGAAAAACGCTCACAATACTTTCCGCAAAACCAACCGTATAAAGAGCTACGGACAGGGCGAGTGCTATATAAAGAGGTATGCCTATGGCACCGCCGGTTTCAATACCCAGCGAACGGCTTATCATGTAGTATGCGCCGCCTATCCTTACGCGCTGATCCGTGGCAATGGAAGCGACAGAAAGTGCGGTCAAAAAGGTAATGGACGTGGCAAGGGTAACAATGATCAGGGTTCCCAGCAAACCGACATTGCCTACAACCCAGCCGAATCGAAGGTACATGATCACACCCAGAATGGTGAGGATAGACGGTGTAAAAACACCGCCGAATGTACCAAGACCGCCCGGTTTGGGCGCAGTCACTTTCTCGGGACGCGGGAAAAGTTGTCTGATGGGGTTTTTCATAAAAAAAGCTGCCGCAAACAGGTTGCTGAGAAGTTGTGACAGGCGTTGAAAGTACAGCTTTTTGGTCAGAATTAAAGATGGATCATCTGAAACATATAAGACCAGATTATCGCATATAAGAAATAAAAGCAGTTTGCAGCCCCGATCTCTTCTTGTATATTCCTGAGAATCAGGAAGTACGGAGATAATTAACAGAGTTTAAACCAAAAAGGGATCGATCATATGACTGTAATCATCATTCTCATTGTCCTGGTAGTTGTTCTGATTGCCTGGTCAGTGGGTATCTATAACAAGCTGGTAGCCCTTCGCAACCGTTTTAAAAACGCTTTTGCACAGATCGACGTGCAGCTGAAGCGGCGATACGACCTTATACCGAATCTTGTGGAAGTGGCGAAATCGTACATGGAGCACGAGCGCGAAACCCTGGAGGCCGTTATACAGGCGAGAAACCAG
>JAABSQ010000531.1 GCA_011390315.1 Desulfobacteraceae bacterium | reverse complement strand
GGTATGCGCTAAGTGCTACGGCCGGGACCTGGCCCACGGCCGTCTGGTCGAGGTGGGACAGGCGGTGGGCATTTTGTCGGCCCAGTCCATCGGCGAGCCCGGCACCCAGCTGACCATGCGGACCTTCCATATCGGCGGCACCGCCAGTCGGCGGGTCGAGCAGGCCGATATTCGGGTCCGCACCGAAGGGACCGTCAAATTTCTCGATATCAACGTGGTCAAGAACGCAGACGGGGACCTGATCGTCATGAACCGTCAGGGCGGAGAATTGTCCATCGTGGGCGACACCGGCCGGGAGGTGGAGCGTTTTCCGGTGATTTACGGGGCCCATGTGCTGGCGGAAGAGGGCAGAAAGGTGAACGCCGGGGATCTGCTGGCCACCTGGGATCCTTTTACCACCCCGATCCTCACCGAGGTGGACGGGATCGTCAAATACGGCGACATCTCCCTTGGAAAAACTCTTCAGGAGAAGGTGGACCCGGTGACCGGAAAATCGAGTCGGACCATTATCGAGTCCAAGAGCGCCGATGTTCGGCCGAGAATCTCGATTAAAAATATAGAGGGGAAAACCGCCAAGCTTCCCTCGGGCTCCGGCGTGGCCCGGTATCCGCTGCCGGTGGACGCCATTTTGCTGGTGGAGGAAGGGGATGAAATCCAGGCCGGCGACGTGCTGGCCAAACTGCCCCGGGCCACCACCAAAACCAAGGACATTACGGGCGGTCTGCCGCGGGTGGCCGAACTGTTCGAGGTCCGGCGGCCCAAGGAGATTGCGGTATTGAGCCGGATCGACGGGTACGTCACCCTTTCCAAGGGACCCAAAGGCAAGCAGAAGGTGTCGGTCACCCCGGTGGATGCCGGTGAGCCCGAAGAGTATCTGATTCCCCGGGGCAAGCACATCAATTTCTATGACGGGGACTATATCCGGGCGGGGGAACCGCTGATCGCGGGGGCCGCCATTCCCCAGGACATCCTGAGCATCAAGGGGGAAGTGGCCCTGGCCCGGTACCTGGTGGACGAAGTCCAGGAAGTATATCGTCTTCAGGGGGTGCACATCAACGACAAGCACATCGAGGTGATCGTGCGTCAGATGATGCGGCGGGTCAAGATCACCGAGGTCGGAGATACCGAGTTTATCGCCGAAGAACAGGTGGACAAAGCCCGGTTCGAAGAGATGAATGCCGAGGTCAAAGCCAACGGGGGCAAGCCGGCTTCGGCCGAACCCCTGATTCTGGGGATCACAAAGGCCTCGCTGTCCACCGACAGTTTTATCTCCGCCGCCTCCTTTCAGGAGACCACGAAGGTGCTGACCGAGGCCGCCATTTCCGGCGCCAAGGACTATCTCAAGGGCCTGAAGGAGAATGTGATCATGGGCCGACGGATTCCGGCCGGAACCGGTTTCCCCTCCTACGACCGGGTCGAAATAGATTCGGTGTAGGCTATGAAAAAGTTAAGAAATGACTTGACATTGTTTTTTCTTACGCGTATATAAAGGCTTTTGTCAGGACGTCGGGTAAACAAAGGACTGTACACACTGAAGGAATTCGCATGCCGACCATTAATCAGTTAGTCAGAAAAGGCAGAAAACGGATCATCAAGAAGAACAACACCCCTGCACTCAAGGGAGCTCCTCAGAAACGGGGCGTCTGCACGCGGGTGTACACATCGACGCCCAAAAAGCCGAACTCGGCCTTGCGTAAAGTGGCCCGTGTGCGACTGACCACCGGAATCGAGGTCACCGCCTATATTCCCGGCATCGGCCACAACCTGCAGGAGCACTCGGTGGTGCTGGTTCGAGGCGGTCGTGTAAAAGATCTGCCGGGTGTTCGGTATCATATCGTGCGGGGCACCCTCGACACCCTCGGGGTGGAAGATCGAAGACAGGGTCGGTCCAAATACGGGGCCAAGAAACCGAAGTAGTTTCCAAACAGTCAATGACGATGAGAATGATGGTGTAGCGTATGCCGAGAAGAAGAGAAATTCCCGAGCGGGTCATCGTGCCGGACCCCAAGTACAACAGCAAACTGGTGGGCAAGTTCGTCAAGTCCATCATGCGTGACGGCAAAAAGAGTACAGCCGAAAAGATCCTATACGGCGCCCTGGGTGTAATCGAGGAAAAAGCCAAGGAAGCCCCGCTCAAGATATTCGAAGATGCGGTCGAAAACGCCCGCCCGATGATCGAGGTGAAATCCCGCCGGGTCGGCGGTTCCACCTATCAGGTGCCGACCGAGGTTCGACCCTCCCGCCGAACGGCTCTGGCGATTCGATGGATCATCGATTCCGCCCGAAAACGGCCGGAAAAGGGCATGGCCGACAAGCTGGCCGGAGAGTTGCTGGACGCGGCCAACCGGCGGGGATCTTCCGTAAAGAAAAAAGAGGATACACATAAAATGGCCGATGCCAATAAGGCTTTCGCCCATTTCAGATGGTAAAACGGTTACATCCGTAGTCGAGTTCATCGGTATATCGAAGGGGTTTTCTTGAGAACCCCTTCGACTGTCTGATTCCGAGTGGATCG
>JAABSQ010000530.1 GCA_011390315.1 Desulfobacteraceae bacterium | reverse complement strand
CTGGAGGCATCTGCGGCCGCCGTCCTGCTCCGCAATTCGGTCTGGGCCTATCCCTTGGTCAATGCGGGCCACCTCCTCGGGGTGGCCCTTTTGATCGGCGCCATTATTCCCCTCGACCTGCGGCTTCTCGGGCTGTGGCGATCGGTGCCGATTGCACCGCTGTGGCAGGTGCTGAGGCCGACCGCTGCCTTCGGCCTCGGGATGGCAGTTTTCTTTGGATCGCTGTTGTTCATCACCCGGGCATCCGCGTATGCCGCATCAACTTTGTTTATCTGGAAAATGGTCGTCGTGGGGACGGGAATCCTGAATGTCCTGGTAGTGCAGACGACCTTGCCCGAGAATCACCCGATCACGATGAGTGAGAAATCGGGGCTGCCGATCTGCCTTCGATTTGCGGCCGGCCTCTCCCTATCGGTGTGGCTCACGGCCCTGCTTCTGGGCCGGCTGGTCGGCTATTTTTAGCGGTAATGAAAAGAGAATCCTTCAATACATCAGGAGGCGTTCCCATGAAAATATTCCGAATATTTGTCCTTTGTGTCGGCCTGATCACTGCGGCGGCCTCGGCGACGGCCCAGGAAACCGACTTCTTATCCGGCAGAGCTCTGGTGGAAGCCCTTCGCCGGGGCGGGTACAATATCTATTTTCGGCACGCGGCCACCGATTGGTCTCAGAACGACCAGGTGGACGCCCCCGGCGACTGGACGCACTGCTCACCCCGACGCATGCGGCAGTTGTCGGAGGAGGGCAAGGCGACCGCCCGGCGGATCGGCGAGTCTATTCGGCGTCTCGCCGTTCCCGTCGGCCCCGTTTTTTCCAGCGAATACTGCCGGACCCGGGAAACCGCGGAGCAGATGGCCCTCGGACCCGTGGAGACAACCCTGGAGATCATGAATATGCGGGCCGCGGATTTCGTAGGCGGCCGGGAGGCGGTGACCGAACGGGCCCGGCAAAAACTGTCCATACCGCCGCCGAAGGGGACCAACGCCCTCTTTGTGGCCCACGGCAATCTGATGCGGGCCGTCTCCGGAGCCTATACCGACGAAGCCGGCGCCGTGATTTTCGATCCCTCCGGCGGCGGGGAGTTCGATCTTGTGGCGGAACTTACGCCGACAGACTGGCAGAGACTCGCCGACGCCTTTGCGGAAGATCAATAATATAATAGGAACCGGGGACGAAAAATGGGTGACCTTCGAATATATTTTTTTTCAAATATTAAAAAACAGGCTTGCTTTCTTCAGAAGGAAGGCTTATAATACTTTTTATCAACTTGACCCCGCCCAAATCGGCGGGGCTTCTTTCTGAAGGAACAATCCATTTTTAAAGTGGCATCCTCCAGTCTGTGAACGTTGAAATATATTATGAAAGGAGGATGTAACTATGGCTAATGGAACTGTAAAATGGTTTAACGACCAAAAAGGGTTCGGCTTCATTGAGCAAGAAGATGGCGCGGATGTATTCGTGCATCACAGCGCAATCAATGCATCGGGATTCAAATCCCTCAGTGAAGGCGACCGAGTATCCTTTGACATCGAGCAGGGACAAAAAGGTCTCGCTGCTGCAAATGTCACTGTGATCTAAACCGTCTTTTCTAAAAAAGGGCATTCCTTCGCATATCGAGGGAATGCCCTTTTGTTTTGGTTCGAACCTGTTCCCTCTCGAATTCCCCCCTCCTCAGCACGCACACCTCAGGGAGCCCGCTCACCGAGCCATTCGTTATCACCCCGACTCCAAGGAGACGCTTTATGGCAAAATCACATTTTTCATTCAAAAAAAGACAGAAAGAACTGGCTAAAAAAGAGAAAAAAGAACTCAAGAGACAGCGGAAACTCGAAAAAAATTCCAAATCAGAAGAGGAGACGGATTCGCCTCCGGATGACGGAGAGGATCTATTGTCGTAATCGATGATCCTCTTTGCCCACCTCCTCTGACGGGCGCCCCGAACATGGATCATCTCACTCCCCGCTATTCCGTAAGGGAAGAGATCGCCAACAGCATCACCCACGGCATCGGCTTCCTTCTGTCCATCGTCGGTCTTTGCCTGCTGATCGTCCTTTCCCGAGCCCATGGAGATGCCTGGCATATCATCTCCTGTATTATTTACGGATCGACCCTGATCTTTTTATACACCGCTTCCACGCTGTATCACAGCATCCACCCCGCAAAACTCAAACCGGTTCTCAGAACCCTGGACCACTCGACTATTTTCCTGTTGATCGCCGGAACCTATACCCCTTTCACCCTGGTGAACCTGCGCGGCCCCTGGGGCTGGTCACTTTTCACCGTCATCTGGGCATTGGCCGTTTTCGGGATCATCTTTCAGAAGACGATGCTGAGAAAAGGGCCGAGGGTCTCCGTGGGGTTTTACCTGCTGATGGGCTGGGTCGTGGTGGCCGCCGTGAAACCGATACTCTCACGGGTGGAACCCGGGGGATGGGTTCTTTTGCTCCTCGGCGGGTTGTCGTACACCATCGGCGTGGTGTTCTATTCCTGGAAACGGATGCCCTACAACCATGCGGTCTGGCACCTTTTCGT
>JAABSQ010000529.1 GCA_011390315.1 Desulfobacteraceae bacterium | reverse complement strand
TTCGATCCCCGTCTGTTTCGGCCTGGTCCAGCCGTTTCAGCACCAGGGCCGCCGCGCCTTCACCGGGCAGGCTTCCGTCGGCTCTGCGGTCAAACGGGTGAATGGCCCGGTCATCGGAAAAAGGCCGAATGGCGTCCAGGGCGATCATGTTGAGGACATCCCCGGTCAGATCCACCGCGCCTGCCAGAAAGGTATCGGTTTCACCCTGCTGAAGGGAGCTAAGACCGATCTCCAGGGCCTTGATTCCCGAAGCCGCATCCGCCGAAACCACGAAACTAGGGCCGCCGAAGCGAAACTCCCGGGCCACCCGGCTGGCCACGATGCCGCCGAGGGAGCCCAGCACCCGGGTGGCGGTGAGCGGCGGACCGCAGGCGTCCCGCAATGCTTCCAGCCACCGTTCGGCATCTTCTTCCTCCATGTCCAACACACCGGCCCACCTCTGAACCTCATTGAACAGATTCCAGCGTAGCTGAAAACGGGTGGCTTCCAGATCGAATTCCATTCCGACGGCGGTCCCCATTCGGGGACGATATTCACGGAGAGGCAGCCCGGCGTCCTTCAGGGCATCCGCCGCCACTTTCAGCATCATCACCTGCTGGGGGAGAATATCCGGGATTTCATTGGGAGGCACCCGGAATTCTCCGGGAGTGATGGACAAGGAGTCCATGTACCCGCCCCATCCTCCGTTTCGGCCCATGGCGGTTTCCGCAATACCATCGGCGCCCCGCCAGCGCCGGGTCGGGCGTTCCCGAATAAAAGGATTGCCCTTGAAAACCGCTTCCTGAAAATCGCGCAAATGCTTACAGGAGCCGAATGCCGATCCCATTCCCACAATCGCTACGGGGATGGGTTCTCTCGTTTCCGGATCTAATGAAGTAGAAAAGGGTCCGGAAACAGCCACCGACTTTTCGGCATCGGGCGGACGGCCGTCCCATTCCTCGAAAAGAAGGTGTGCATTGATTCCGCCGAACCCGAAGGCGCTCACACCGGCCCTTCGAGGGGTTTCTTCGGACCGGCGCCGCCAATCCTCCGGGTCGGTCTGGACGCGGAAAGGGCTGTCGATCAGGGGGCTGTTTTCAGCCGGTCGGGAAAAATTGAGAGAAGGAGGGAATACCCGGTGCTGCATCCCCAACAAGGTTTTGATCATTCCGGCGGCGCCGGCCCCGGTCAGCAGGTGACCGATATGGGATTTCACCGATCCGATGGGACATCCGCCGGATGGTCGCCTCGATTCGCCCCAAAGGGTTCGAAGGCTGGTGAGTTCGGTTTTGTCTCCGACCGGGGTGCCGGCGCCGTGGCATTCGATCAGGTCCGCATCCTCGGGAGACCACCCGGCGGCTTCATAGGCGGCCCGCATGGCCCGGACCTGTCCTTCGGTATCCGGGGCCAAAAGGTTGCCTCGCATATCGTTGGAGAGCCCGATGCCTCGGATCACGGCATAGACCCGATCCCCCCGGGCCAGGGCATCCTTCAGCCGCTTGAGGACCAGAATTCCGGCCCCTTCCCCCACCACCAATCCATCGGCTGAGGCATCGAAGGGCGCACAGCGTCCGGTTGGAGACAGGGCCCGAAGCTGACTGAACCCGATCTGGGTATAAAGGCAGTCGGGCCGGGAAACGCCGCCGGAAAGCATGGCATCGGCACGGCCGGATTGAAGCTCGTCGCAGGCCAGTTTAACCGCATACAGGGAAGAGGCGCAGGCCGCATCCAGGGTGAAGCTGCCCCCGCCCAGACCGAGCGCCTTGGCCAGAATCGCCCCCGGAAGGCTGGTCACCCGGCTGGACAGGGCCTGGGTCCTTGACCAGTGAAACGGGGGCTGTTCAACCTTCAACCCCAGCTCGGCCATCAATTGCTGCTCAAAGGATCGGCCCAGAACCGATCGGGCCAATGCCGATGAAGCATCCGTGGGCAGGGCGATGGCGGCCAGGGAAACCCCGATCCGGTTTTTATCCACCGAAGAAAGATCGGATGCGGAAAATGCTTCCCGTCCGGCCCCGAGCACCAGGTGATAAAGCGGATCGAGTTCTTCCAAGAGCGCCGGGTCGATGTGAAGACCGGTGGAATTCAGAAGGGGCGGGTCGGCCAGGCAGGCCCGCATGGAAACGGCTTTGTCCGGCGTGTAATCGTCTTCCCGGGCGGCTTCCGGAGGAATAATCCAGCGATCGGCCGGAACCGGCGCCGCCGCGCTCTTTTTTTGAATCAGGTTTTGCCAGAAGGTGTCGAGGTCGGCGGCGCCGGGAAAAATACCGGCCATTCCGACCACGGCAATGGGTGGTTTTTTTTGCATCGATTATTTTTTGAAAAACAGATAAAACGCCAATCCCAGAAGGATGGCCGCGAAAATTTTCTTGAAGTTGTCCGTGGACACATGCTCCACCAGACGGGCGCCGACCTGGGCGCCGACGATTCCACCGATACCCAGAAGCACGCCGGCCGTATAATCTACGTTGGCCAGTTTTTTATGGGCCGCCAGAGCCGAAATGGAGATCACCAGAATGGCCAGAAAAGAGGTTCCCACCGCCCTTTGTGAAGTGTACCCCATG
>JAABSQ010000528.1 GCA_011390315.1 Desulfobacteraceae bacterium | reverse complement strand
GGTCCTGGTCACCCATGACCTGGTGGGCCTGTTCGACCGGTTTGTCCCCAAATTCGTCAAGCAGTATGCCAAAATCAGCGATATCGCTGTCGAGGCATTTTCTCAATTCAAGGACGATGTGAACGCCGGGCGGTTCCCGGAAGAAGGACACAGTTTTAAAATGAAATCGGATGAGTTGGAGAAGATGGGTTAATCCCTACTGCCGACACTTAAATCGAATCAATTCCGGATGATCGGCATCGATCTCCTGCCCTAGACTGATGACGCCCTGGCCGTGAAGGTAGAGTTCTTCCCGGTGAAGGAAAATGGGGTCGCTTTCGTTCATGAGGACATAGGTGCCGTTGGTGCTTCGGTCGATGAGGACGTAGCGGTTTTTTCGGTATTCGATGACGGCGTGCTGGCGGGAGACGGACGGGTCGTCGATGTGGAGGGGGTTGTGATCCCCCCGGCCCATGGTAAAGGGCGGATCGGTTTCCAGCACTTCGATTTTGAGGTCCCGGTGTCGAAGCACCAGTTTGGCGAAGGAGAGGATTTCTTCTTCCAGCGGCGGTCGGTTCAGCACGGTGATGACGGAGATGTCGTCGTGCCACAGGATTTCGATGATCTCCAGCGGTTCCGACTTTCCCCGCACCCGCATCCGCCCGAGATCCCGCCATCCGCCGCAGGCCTCTTGAGATACCCCACGGGCGGTTCGGCCGGTGGTGATGATCTGGTCCGCTTTGGCGATGTCGACCATGCGGGAGGCGAGGTTGACCGCATCTCCGAATACATCCCCGTTTTCCTGAAGCACGTCCCCCTGGTGAAGTCCGATTCGGATGGCGAGCGGCCAAGGCGCCGAAGCCGAGTCCTTATGCACCGCATGTTGCATTTCACAGGCTGAAACCACCGCCGCTTCCGGATCGGGAAAAGTACACATGATTTCATCCCCGATCGTTTTCACCACGCATCCGCCGTGAGCACGGGTGATGGCCATGAGCGGGGCGAGGGTTCGGGAGACGATTTCCCGGGCCCCAATGTCTCCGCAGGTTTCGAACAACCGTGTGCTCTGGCAGATATCGGCGAAGAGGACGGTCATGGTGGTTTTTTCATAGGTCATAAGAAACCGCTTTTATCGCCTCGGCTGACCGGCCGTCCACATGGGTATTTTCCAAAAACGGTTGATGTGCATGGGTTTTCAAACCTTTCTTCTTGGAGCATGGATAGAAGTGAGGAAAAACCAATCTGCCCCGTAATTGCATAAAAGTCAATTGCAAACGGCGAGAAGATCATCCCTTTTTCTGATCAAGTCCTCCTTCAGGAAAAGCGGTTCTAAAGCGGATTGAGTCGGCTTTTCCCGGGCGCAAGGTTATTGCGATTCGGATTCGGCCAGAAGCCGCTTCACCAATTCGACCATCTCCTTGGGCAGGGGATTCCAGACCGCTTTGGTGGCATCCCGCCCATGCCAGGTAAATTCGGCCAGATCGAACCGTTCCCGGGAATACCGAATATTATCCTTTTCCGCGGGTTCCGGGTAGTGTTCGATCCACATCATTCGGTGGGGATCGATATCGAATTCTTTAATGACATTGCTGGCGATGTGGCTGGCGCAGCTTTTGACCGTCATTTTTGTCGGGGCATAGTCGGTCTCATCGGGGAGGTCCGAAATGACCACGATAATGGGCTTGAGATGGGCCACGCCTTTTTCGCTCTTTTTTCTCAAATCATACATCCGCAGGCGGCATTGACCGCTGCCGAGTTTCAGTTTGCCGCCCCAGCCTTTCCAGGAATAGATGTCGTCGTACAGGATCATGCCCGCTCCTTATTATAATGGGTAAGTCCAAAATAGGTAAGTCAAATTCATCGAATTGAATATGCTTTATTGTTCAAAAAATAGGCCGCCCGAGGGCCGGTGTCAAATTTTAATGGGCGATATATCTTTAAGAAGCGGGAACGGTCGGCAGGATTTTCATCGGCGAAAATTGGCCTCTTTTCGGTGGATTTTCGACCGCTTCGTCCGCATACTTTCGACCGTGAAGCGGAAAGGTCCGGGGAATCAATGGATTCGATCCCTTATGACGTTTGGAATGGATTTTGCTAAAACATATGGTCTTAAGGAAGGAGGTGAACGAACCCGTCATGAGGGGGCCTATGGGAATCCGTTTGTCCGCCCTCGAACATTCATTCAAACTTACTACGACCAACTTTGAGGAGGAATCGTATGAAGCTTCGAAAACTGTTTACCATACTGGCAAGCATTTGTGCCGTTCTCGTTTTGACCCTGGGTTTTTCCGCCGAATCCCAAGCCGCTAGAAACCGGGTTGTCTTCGGCGGCGGCCCTGCCGGCGGTACCTTTCAGGTGGTTGCAAACGCCATTCAGGTCTATAAACCGGTGAAGAATCTCGAAGACATTCGGGTGCTGGCCCAGTCTTCCGGAGGTTCCGTGGAAAACCTTCGAAACGTCAACTCCGGCAAGGTCCAGATGGGCACGGTCTATTCCGGTCATGTCTATCAGGGGCTGAACGGAATGATGAAAAATGACCCCAACAAATATGAAAACGTCAAGGCGGT
>JAABSQ010000527.1 GCA_011390315.1 Desulfobacteraceae bacterium | reverse complement strand
CAGTAAAGCAGCTGTTTTTTGACCCATGTGTTTTGCACGTCGCCATAAATGATGATGAACCCATCCGAATTGAGGATAAAGAGCGAATAAATCCATCTACGTCTGTTATGGTCGCTCCGAAAGTCGATGACAGAGAATTCGATTGACATTGCCCGAATTTTATTGTGCAATGCACAAATTCAAGCGCAAAAATTCACGTTATCTCAACTGGAACCTGCGACCTCTGATAAAGAGTAGAATTGTTGAGCTATTCACAAAATGGGCCCCCTCTACATCATCGCCACCCCCATCGGTCACCTCGACGACATCACCCTCCGTGCGCTTCGCACCCTGGGCGAGGTGGACCTGGTGGCGGCCGAGGATACCCGCCATACCGCTCGTCTGCTGTCCCATCACGGTATTCAGGCGAATCTGATCTCTTTCCATGAGCACAACGAGGCGGAGCGGACCGCAGACCTGATCTCTCGGCTGGAAGCGGGGGAAGCGGTGGCCGTGGTCTCGGACGCGGGAACCCCGTCGGTCTCGGACCCCGGCTTTCGGCTGGTTCGCGCGGCGGTGGCAAAGGGGATTCGGGTCGTGCCGATTCCGGGGCCGTCGGCTGCGATTACCGCTCTCAGCGCCTCCGGACTTCCCACCGACGCCTTTACTTTTCTCGGATTTCCGCCGAAAAAACCGGGCCGGCGGCAGTCGCTGCTGCAAGGCTTGAAAGCATACCCTTATACCCTTATCTTTTACGAGTCGCCGAAGCGGATTGAAACTTTTATCGAAGAGTTGATCGATATGCTCGGAGATCGCCAGGCGGTACTGGGCCGGGAGATGACCAAAACCTATGAGGAGTTTATTCGGGGACCGCTGTCGGAGATCCGGAATGAATTGAATGCCCGGCCTCGGGTGAAAGGGGAATGCACCCTGCTGATATCGGGTGCGGAAGAATCCGATGAAACAGACATACATGAGGTGCGGGAGGAAATCGCCAATGAGTTGAAGTCGCCTGAAAACAGAATATCGGAATTGTCGAAACGAATCGCGAAAAAATACGGGATTTCCAAAAACGAAGTCTATGCGGAAGCCCTTCGTCTAAAAAATGAAAGGAAGTGAGATGTACGATAAGCTGGATGCCATTTTTTCCCCGAAATCGGTGGCCGTGGTCGGGGCCTCCACCACCCCGGGCAAGGTGGGGCATGACATATTCGCCAATATCCTCAAAGGCAATTACCGGGGCACCCTCTATCCGGTGAACCCCTCGGCCCGGTCGGTCCTGAGCGTACGGGCCTATCCCACCATCAAGGACATTCCCGATGCACTGGATCTGGCCATTCTGATCCTGCCTCCCAAGCTGGCCCTTCAGGCGGTGGAAGACGCCATCGAAAAAGAGATCAAGGGGATGGTGGTCGTTTCCGCCGGATTTCGGGAGGTGGGGCCGGAAGGCCGGGAGATGGAAGACCGCATCGTGGCCATGTGCCGGGAGGCCGACATTCGGCTGGTGGGCCCCAACTGCCTCGGGGTCATCAATCCGCTGCCCGCGGTCGGGTTGAACGCCAGTTTTTCCGGGCGCATGCCCAAACCCGGGAACATCTCCTTCATTTCCCAGAGCGGGGCCCTCTGCACCGCCGTGCTCGATTTTGCGGCGGACCGGGATTTCGGGTTTTCCAAGTTCATCTCCATCGGAAACAAGGCCGATGTGGACGAACTCGACCTGCTTCGCTATTTCCACCGGGACATGGATACCGAGGTCATCATGATCTACCTGGAGGAGCTTCGCCGGGGGCCCGAATTCATCGAAGAGGTCAAGCGGATCACCTCCGGAGACCGGCCCACCCCCATTCTGGTGATCAAATCGGGCCGGACCGGCGCCGGCGCCAAGGCGGCCGCCTCCCACACCGGGTCCCTGGCCGGTTCCGAAGCGGTCTATGATTCCATCTTTGAGCAGTCGGGGATCATTCGGGTCGAGTCCATAAATGATCTCTTCGATTACGCCAGCACATTCGCCTACAAAAACGAGTCCACCCTGGGGAAGTTCCGCCGAAAGATCCCCGACGGCAACCGGGTGGCCATCGTCACCAACGCCGGCGGCCCGGGCATTGTGGCCACCGACATGACCATCACCTCGGGGCTGGAATTGGCGCAATTCGGAGAAGAAACGGTGGAGGCCCTGGCCAGCCATCTGCCGGCGGCGGCCAACCTGCACAACCCGGTGGACGTGATCGGGGACGCCTCCCGGGAGCGCTATGAAAACGCCCTGGCCGCGGTGATTCGGGACCAAGGGGTGGACGGCGCACTGGTCATTCTCACCCCCCAGTCCATGACCAACGCCCTGGGCACCGCCGAGGCCATCGTCAAGATCGCTCGGCGTACGCACAAGCCGATCCTCTGCTGCTTCATGGGCATCGTGGATGTCTCCCTCGGAGTCAAGCACCTTCAGGAGAGCGGGGTGCCGGTCTTTCGGTTTCCCGAAAACGCCGCCAAAGCCTACGGCGCCCTCTATCGCTATGCCCAGTGGATGAACCGCCAAATGCTGGCCCAGTTTCGGCTCAAGCACGATGTGGAAACCGCCGGTGCGAT
>JAABSQ010000537.1 GCA_011390315.1 Desulfobacteraceae bacterium | reverse complement strand
TGCCGAAATAATCGATCTGCCTGGCCGCCCCTTTTCGACGGGTTTCCTGCAGGTAGAGGAGGATGCCGACCAAAGACAGGCCGCCCAGGGGCAGGTTCACGAAGAAAATCCACCGCCAGGAAAAAAAGGTCACCACGAACCCGCCGAAGGTCGGCCCCAGAACGCTGGCCAGCCCCCAGATGAAACTGGCCAGAGACATCATCTTTCCCCGGGTCTCGGGGGTCGAAATATCCGCCAGCACGATGTAGGTGAGGGCGAAGGTCCCCCCGGCGCCGACTCCCTGTATGACCCGGGAGATGGTCAGCTGGGCCATGCTCCGGGAGAGTCCGGCAAAGACCGAACCGGCCAGGAAGATGAGGATGGAGATGGTAAACAGGGCCCGGTTGGGGAACAGGTCGCTCAGCTTTCCGAAAACCGGCAGGGCCACGGCCCGGCTCAGCAGGTAGGCCGAAAAGACCCAGCTGTACAGATGCAGCCCGCCCAGGTCGGCGACGATGGTCGGCATGGCCGCCCCCATCACCAGGGTATCCAGGGCCCCCAGAAACAGCGCCAGCAAGGTCGCCCAGATGATCAACAGGCGGCCCTTCCGGGTGAAATGGAAATCGGCGGTATCGGGTGCAGAATTCATGGGCGGGTTCAACGGATATCACACTTCGTTGAACCGTTCCATTATAAAAATATCGGCATTGAAAGAACGATCCCCCAATCGCGCGGGACGCGAGGGAATCGACGGCGTGCCGCTTCAGAGAGGGGTTATGAATCCGGCTCCGCCCAGACCTCTTCCAGGTACTGATCCCGGCCGGAGCCGTATCGGTAAAATTTATACCGCAGCGGGTTTTTTTGGTAGTAATCCTGGTGGTACTCCTCGGCCGGGTAAAACTCGGTGATCGGCACGATTTCGGTCACCAGGGGTTTGTCGAATCGGCCCGAGGCCGCCAATTTTTCTTTGGAGGCTTCCGCCAGCCGCCGCTGCGCCTCGTCATGGTAGAAGATCGCGCTTCGGTATTGGGCCCCCACATCCACGAACTGCCGGTTCGGGGTGGTGGGATCGATGTTCCGCCAGAAGACATCCAGAAGTGTTTCATAGGATATCTTCTCCGGGTCATACAGGATCTGCACCGCCTCGGCATGACCGGTGGCCCCGGCCGAGACCTCTTTGTAGCTCGGGTTCTTTTCGGTACCGCCGGTATATCCGGAGGTGGTGGAAATCACCCCGTCGAGTTTGTCAAACGGCGGTTCCATGCACCAGAAGCATCCCCCGGCAAAGGTGGCTTTTTTCAGGTTTTCGCTATTCGGCAAGGATTCCATGGCGGCGGTCTCCTTTTTCGGTTGGGTGTTTTCCGCAAAGCCGCAGCCGGTCGGGCCGACCAGAAACAAAGCGAACAACACCATGGCTGCTGTTTTCATAGGCACTCCTTTCAGATAATCCCCTCCCCCCCTTATTGGATCAGGCGCGATCGGGTCCGGTCAGGCCCCCGCCTTCCGGGTTCCCTCGGGATCGAAGGTCAGGGCCGCGGAGTTGAGGCAGTATCGCAGTCCGGTGGGCGGCGGGCCGTCCTCGAAGACATGCCCGAGATGGGCGTCGCACCGGTTGCAGAGCACCTCGGTCCGGGTCATGAAAAAGGACCGGTCGGCCTTCTCTTTGACATGGTTGTCGGCGATGGGGGCGTAAAAGCTGGGCCATCCGGTGCCGGAATCGAATTTGGTCTCGGAGCTGAAAAGGCTCAGATCACAACAGACGCAGCGATAGACGCCCTTTCCCTTGAAATCATGGTACTCACCGGTGAAGGGCGCCTCGGTCCCCTTTTTCCGGGTGATCCGGTACTGCTCGGGGGTGAGAATCTCCCGCCACTCGGCGTCGGTTTTTTCGATTTTTTCCATTCCGCCGGCGGTCTTTTCACCGCCGCCGGCATCCTCCGCCAGGTAGCGGCCGAGGTCTCCGGCCCCCGCCCAGGCGGGCAGACCGGCAAACAGGGCCACGGTCCCCAGTTGTTGAAGAAAAAGCCGGCGGTCCATGGCCGATCGACGAATGATTTCTGCTATATTTTTCAAGTACATCTCTATTCTCCTTTCGATTAATGAATACGGTCGAGTAAATCTCTTCGACCTGACAACAAAAATAAGGTAATCATCAAAACGGCCTTGATCACCCTTTCGGCCGGGGCGGCCTTCATTCAGGTTTGCCTGAACAATGACCAAAGCCATCAAAACCGGATTGTAAGAAGTGAAGGAAACAGGGCCGCCCCGGCGGGCCTGCGGGAGTAAAATACAGGATTCACAGTATTTATCTTTTTATCGGATTGTCGATATGATGTCGGTCCAAGACAGAAAGAGAGGTGGCGCGATGAGAGTACCGTTGGAAATCACATTTCGAGGCATTCCCTCCGATGAGGATATCAAGTCGTTGGTTCAGCAAAAGGCCGCGAAGCTGGAAATGGTGGCAGAGAATTTGATCAGTTGCCGGGTGGCGATTGAAAAGAAGCAGAAACACCCCCAGTCGGGCAGCCCCTACCGGGTCCGGGTCAATATGCGTTTGCCCCCGGGCCGTGAAGTGGTGGTGGACAGCGGCGAATCCGGAGAGGGCTATATCCACGATGAATTGTCCACCGTGGTCCGGGAGGTGTTCGACATCGCCCTGCGGCAGCTGAAAAAGGTGAGCGATCAGCAGCAGGACGAGGTCAAGGAGCATCCCATGCAGGAGACCTCGGGCATCGTGGTGCGGTTGTTTACCGACAACGGATATGGATTCCTTAAAACCCTCACCGGGCGGGAAATCTTTTTCCACCGCAACAGTGTTCTCAACAAAGATTTCGAGCGACTGGAGGTCGGCACGGGGGTCCGCTTCGTCGAGGAGCAGGGGGAAAAAGGCCCCCAGGCCAGCACGGTTCAGATCGTCGACAAGCCCGGGGTTCGCGGGCCCAAAACCGATGAGGATCCGGTGGAGCCGCCCCTGGATTGGCAGGAATAAAATCGACTGGCAGGAATAAAATCGACTGGCAGGAATAAAATCGATTGGCAGGAATAAGACCGACCGGCAGGAATAGGTCGGGTCAGATCTTTCCGGACCGGAGAATGGAAATGATCAACCAGAGCCCTAAGACCGTGGCGATGGAATAGCCGGTCAACCCCAGCAGCGTCGTAATGGGGACGGTATGGCCGCCGATGGTCACCTCAATGAAGGTGAGCGGTGAATTGAGAATCAGGGAACCGGCGATGGTGGAGGCGGAGATAATCACCCCCACGATGAACCGGTTCAACCCCTTTTCCAGCCGCTGGGTGATCTCGTTCAGACCGGCCAGTTGAATTCTCAGCCGGTGGCCGCCTTCCGCGGTTCGCTTGAGGATGTCATGGGTGAATTTGGGCATCATTCTTATGATGCCGGTAAGGGTTCGGGTGTCCCGGCCGAGATTGCGAAGCAGCTTTCGGGCGTCGTATCCCCTTTGCAGCAGCCTTTTTGCATAGGGTCGGCTCACCTCCAGCAGGCTGGCGTCGCTGCCCAGGATTTTTCCCAGCCCCTCGGTCTGGACAAAGGTCTTGAGCAGCAGCAGCAGGTTGCGGGGCAGGCGAATGCGGTATTTAAATGCCAGGCGCATCACCTGTTCATAGACATCTTTGACCGAGATGGTCTGCAGAGACCGGCCGTAAAAGGGTTCGCTGATGTCCATGAGATCGGCTCGAAATGATTTCAGGTCGGTGGCGTGTTCGTCGATCAGGCCGGCGTCGGCGAGGGCTTCCATGACCAGGTCGTAATCGTGTTCGGCAAACCCGAGAAACAGGTTGGCGATCTGCATCATGGTCTCTTCGTCGAGGATCCCGATGATGCCGAAATCCACCAGACCGACCCGGCCGTCGCGCATGACGATGGTGTTGGCCGGGTGCGGATCGCCGTGGAAGAATCCGAAATCCATCAACTGGCGGGAGAAGGAACGAAGCCCGATCATGGCGACTTCTTTGGGATCGATGCCCATGGAACGGATTTTGGCCACCTCATCCATTTTGACGCCGTGGATGTAGTCCATCACCAGGACCGATTTGGATACGTAATTCCAATGGACCTTGGCGATGTGGATTTCATCGCTGTGTTTGAAATTGTCGGCGAACCGTTCCATATTGCCGGCTTCGACGAACATGTCCAGCTCTTTGAAAATCGTCCGTTCAAATTCTTTGACCAGATTGATCAGGCCGATGATGCGGCCGATCTCGAAATGCTTTTCGAGTTTATCGGCGAAATAGTACATGACCTGAACATCTTCCCGAATCTTCTTTTCGATGCCCGGTCGTATCACCTTGACGGCCACCGGCTCGCCGTCGGCCAGCCGGGCCCGATAGACCTGGGCCACCGAGGCGGCGGCGATGCATTCGGGGTTGAATTCGGTGAAGATCTCTTCCACCGGGCGGCGCTGTTCGGCTTCGATGACCGCCCGAATCCCATCGAAGGGGGCCGGCGGCACATGGTCCTGGAGTTTTTTGAATTCTTCGATGTATTCGGGGGGGAACATATCCCCGCGAACGCTCATCAGCTGCCCCAGTTTGATGAAGCTGGGGCCCAGCTCCTCCAGCACCTGTCGAATGCGGACCGGCGAGGGATATCCCGGGCGGACCGGTTTTTCCGGAGCGGCGCCGGTCTCTGATTTTTCCGCCCGGTTCAGGACTCGGTCCAGCAGATCGCTGTATCCGTGCCGAATCAACACCCGGCTGATGGCGCCGAACCGGCGGATGCCCTTGAGCCGGTATGCGCCTCGGTACGGCTTCATGGCGACCGTCTTTTCGCTCGGTCCTCGGCCGGACCGGGAAAAAAGCGGGGTTCGGTAAGAAACGGGTTATTCATCGGAGGCGGATGTCTCCCCCTCGACCCGGGGCCATTTGCGAGCGATTTCTTTCAGCTTGGATGGTTCGGCCACATACCGCTCCACCAGACCGCACCGGGTGCAGACATAATTGTCTATGGCCGCCATGGAGGTCATGCTGACCGGTATGGTATTGCAGTTGAACGGACCGCTTTTAAACAGAATGTCCGCGCCCGAGTGGACATCCGTTGATCCGCATTTGGGACAGGCGCCGTTTTTCATGGTCCACCTCCTGTGGTGCATCTGGTTTGGTTCCCCTTTGGTTTACCAATGGTTTTCCCCGATATAGTTTCAAATGACCCCGCGGATGCGGGCTGCGCATCACCCTGAAAGGGTATGGTCGGCAATATGAACGAAACGGGCTCCGGTGTCAATTCCCAAACCGGCTTGAAAACGGCGCCCATGAACCGATTTCCACTTGACGAAGAGAAGCATCGGCAGTAATAGATCTGTTCTTCCCAAATAGATGATTTCGGATGATCTGCAAATTGCGATTTGCAGGCCGTTTTTTTCGTTTCCATTCGTCGTCCGATGCGCTATACGCAGTATTCTGCGATCGCCTGTTTTCGGACGAACCGAAGTCGGGGATGCACCGGCAGGAAGACGATGCGTTTCAATCTTGATTTTTTGAAAACATAGATTATCGTGAAAGGAGGTCCCATCGGGAACCCGCCAAAAAGGCTGCCCCCCTTGAATTTGAAGAAGAAAAAACGAAGAGATAAATGAAAAAATTATTCTACCATGGAGAAAAGAAATGAAAAAATTATTGGTTCTGTTGGTCATCGGAATATTTGTTCTGCCCTTTGCCGCCCAGGCGGAATATCAGGTGGGAGACAGGGAACTTCAACTCATCGGCAGCGGTACGAGTGATAATAGTTTAGATAATACCATTTTCTCGACTGAAGTCAGCTTCGGCTATTTCTTCACCCCGAATCTGGAAGCGTTGATTCGGCAGGGAATCGGCGTGGTGGATACCGAAGGGGGCGGAAGCGACTGGAACGGTTCGACCCGGCTTGCTGTGGACTACCATTTCGATCTGGACGTCTGGCAGCCGTATATCGGCGTCATCGTGGGGTATCTCTACGGCGACACCACCGTGGAATCCTTTGTGGCCGGTCCGGAAGCGGGCGTGAAGTATTTCGTCAACAACACCACCTTCGTCAATTTCGGCATCGAATATGAATTCGTCTTTGAAGATGCCGACGAGGCCGACGAAGCCTTCGACGACGGGCGATTCGTCTATGTTCTCGGTATCGGATTCAAATTCTGATTTTTTGACGAAATGAATCCAACCCCCTGATCCTTCTCGACATCGATGAAGGATCAGGGAAGTTTCTTTTTGACACCGCCTGTTCATTTCTTATTGTTTACGATTAAGCAACCTTGTAACCCACAGCGTACCCGAGTACCTGACGGAAGGAGGGACCATGGCGGAATCGAAGGAGGCCCGGTTCGTCCGGGTCAAAGACCGGGCGGGAAATGAATTTTATTGCCCGATCGATGCCCTGAAAGACATTAACACCGCTTCCGGGGAAATACTGGAAAACTGCGTCGACGACGGCACCGCAGGGCGGTACCCCGGCAATATCGAAGTCGAGGACTGATTCAGGCGCCGACGTTGTTTCTCCCTTCGCCCGGTTTTCCCGACACCGGTTTAGGATTCCCCCCTATTTGAACCTGGTGGCCGGAAGCCGGGTGAAGGGTCCACATACGAGCCGATTGCCGGAAAGGTAATTCGGCTTTGTTTATTGATTCAAAGCGGATTCAGAACGGCGCGATGCGGTCGCGCAATATCGCCGTTGCCAGCGGAAAGAGGAGACCATGACGGAGCCAACGCAAACCCATCGGGACGGTTTGTATCTGACCAATACCATGACGCGGCAGAAGGAAAAGTTTATTCCCAGATTCGGCGGAGGCCGGGTAAAGATGTTCACCTGCGGCCCTTCCATCTACAGCCGGCCCCATATCGGCAATTACCGCACCTTTCTTTATGAAGACATCCTGTTGCGGTTTCTCGAATACTCGGGCTATACGGTGGATCGGGTGATCAACTTCACCGATGTGGAAGATAAATCGGTGGCCGAAGCCGAAGAAAAGGGAATTTCCAATGCGGACTTGACCGAACCGGTGGCCGAAACCTTTTTCAGAGAATGCGACCTGCTCCGAATCAAGTTGCCGGAGGTGATTCCGAGATCCTCCACCAGCGTGGACAAGGCGGTGGAATTGATTCAGGAGCTGATCGAAAAAGGCTATGCCTACCGGCACGAGGGGGATGTTTTTTTCGATCCGCTGAAGTTCGAAGGGTTCGGCAAGCTCTACGGCCTCGATATGACCCAATGGCCCGAAGAGAAGCGGCGGTTTCGGAAAGACACCTATTCCGGTCATCGCTGGAATCTGGGGGATTTCATCCTCTGGCACGGTCTGGAAGAACAATCCGGCGGCATCTACTGGGATACCGAAATCGGCCGGGGACGGCCCGCATGGAATATTCAGGACCCGGCCATGATCTATAAGCACCTGGGGCCGGCGGTGGACATCAGCTGCGGCGGCATCGACAACATCTACCGGCACCACGACTACAACATCGCGGTTATCGAAGCGATTTCCGGCGATACCTTCGCCCACTACTGGCTCCACGGCGAGCATGTGCTGGTGGACGGAAAAAAAATGTCCAAAAGCCGGAACAACGTGGTGCGGATCGATCATCTGACCGAAGACGGGTTCTCACCGGCCCGGATCCGATTCTATCTGATGCACGATCACTACCGAAAGAAACTCAACCTCTCCGAAAAACGGATGCGGCGTCTTCTGGACCGGTATGCACAATTCCTGGAGATGGTCCGTGCGGTAGGCCAAGCCGACGGCGGAAGCAGCGACGGTGCGGCCGAACCTTTCATCGATCAAATCGAGGAGCGCTTCATACTTCACCTGAACGACGATCTGGACGTGCAGGGGGCCTTCGACGCGGTCTATGATGCGCTCGCCCATCTGGCCGAACTCCAAAAAGACGGCCGTCTGAGCCGGGCGGAAGGTGAAAAAGCCACGGCAGCGGTGGACCGGATTGATCAGGTGCTTCGGATTTTATAGCCGAGGTTGCGGCGCGGCTCTACAGGCTGCACTGCAACCACCACATTTATGTCTTATCTCATTATAATGCAGAATGGGATGGGGCGCATAGCGACATCCTGCCCGACGCTATCCTGTTCTTCTGCGGAGAGGCGTCCTTGTCGGCGCCATTTATCAGATGGATCACTTGTAGTAGTAGGGGTCGTCAAACATGGGGGTGATTTTGTCTTTTTCTGAAATGCACCTTATCGGGCAAGACACGCACATATCCAGCATCCCTTCCCACGCTTCGACGGCGACCGCCAACAGCTTATTGATCAGATAGTCATTCAATGATGGAAAGAATTCCTCGATGGGCTCGTGGGAGAGGATCATATCCGGGGCTTTTCCGGACAATTTGTCCAGGATCGGCTGCTTCATCTCTTTGGCATAGCGGCGGCAGAATTCAGCGATATCCCTTTCCCAGATGTGCTTTCGTTTCAACTTCTTTCGCAAGGGGCGGTCGATCCTGGATTGGATTTCCAAGGCATATTCAAAGAAAAACCAGTTGAGTTTTGTCTTTTCCGATGGTTTTGAAAAGAAATCGGAAGGGAGGATTTTTGCCTCTTTTTTCTGATTGGATTGAATTTGCTTCATCTTTCCTCAGTCTCGGGGGGTGAACTGTCTGTCGGCTTTTTCCATCAATCCTGGTACACATCCAAATCGGGATAATATTCCTTTGCGCACTCTTTGCAGATGCTGTGGCTGAACTTCGCATCGGAATTGGCCTGAATATAGGATTCGATCTGGTTCCATCACATGGCCTTTCGGCATCACTTCGGCCCAGATACTGTTCATGAAATCGTTGTGATAGACGACGATATTTTTGCGATAGGCTTCCGCTCTCAGCCCCCGAATGGGCATGGGCAGCTCCGGATCGACCTTGCAGGGCAGCCCGCCGGCATCGAGAAAAAGCACCTCGTTTTCCTGGCCGTTTTCCGCCAACAGGGCCACGTACCCGGAGGTCGCCCCGATCCGGCCACCCCGAAACGATGATCAAGGCCAGCTTTTTGATGTTTCATGAAGAATGATATCAGAGCAAAAAGTGGTTAATATATAGTGGTTTTACCGGATATTTCAATCTTTATTTTGCGTCCCCGAGCCGATTGCAATCGACCGCCGCTTCAAAAGGAGCCTCCACCCCGGGCCGCGCTGATCCGACATTTTATTCATGCCTCCGTGCTGAACTTCGGTTAAATTATTTGACAGCAGAGGGGACCCGCCGGTAATATCGGCCGGTGGAATGATCTTGACCGGAAGGACGACCGCTATGCCCAAAACCATGCAAGAAATCCTCGCCTCTGCGCGCACCCTTTCGCCGGTACCCCGAAAGGAGGCCGGCGCCTATCAGCATCATTTAGACGGCCTGATTCAGGATGTCAACCGCGCCCTGGCTTCCGAACCCGCCATTCATGAACTGATCGGCCACAATCCCCTGGAGATGATGTATGAGAACCATCGCTATCACGGGGCGTTTATGGCCACGGTCTTCAATATCGCCCATTATGAATTGCTGACCAAAACCATCCCCTGGGTGTATCGGGCCTATCACGGGCACGGGTTTTCCTATGAGTATTTTCCGCTCGAGATGAAGGCGTGGCGGCGGGCCGTTGAGGAGCGGATCACCACCCACCCGATGAAGGCGGTCCGGTCGATCTATCAATGGATGATCGACATTCATGAAGACATGATCGCCGCATCGGAATCGGAATTGCCCTTTTCCATGCCGGTGGACGAAGAATGGCTCGATACCAAGAACGCCTTTCTGGCGGCGCTGCTTCAGGGAGACCACCGGCGCTGCCTCGAATTGGCGGAAACGGTGGTCGGCAGCCATGATGATGTCGCCCGGTTTTATCTTCAGATCCTTCAGCCGGTGATGTATGAGATCGGGGTGCTGTGGGAGAGGGGGGAAATTTCCGTCGCCGTCGAACACCTCGCCTCCGCCATCGTCGGGCGGGTCATGGCCGCCTTGAATCCCCGCCGATACGAAGCGTCCTGTTTCAAGGGCAAACTGATCATCACCGCCTCTCCCAACGAGTTCCATGAAATCGGGGCCTGGATGCTCTCGGATGTGCTGGAGCTGGACGGATGGGAGGTGCGGTACCTGGGCGCCGATATGCCGGCGGCCGACCTGATCGATATGGCGACCGCCTATCAACCGGATGTGTTGGGGATATCCGTTACCATGCCTTTCAACGTGGATAAGGTCGGGGACCTGATTGCGAAATTTCGCGATGATCCGAAAACGGCGTTCTTGAAAGTCATCGTCGGGGGCCGCGTGTTCAACGACATCCCCGAGTTGTGGCGGTTGGTGGGCGCCGACGGGTTCGCTTCGAATCTCGACGAAGCGGTGCGGATTATCGGTGAATGGTCCGCTCGGGATCAAAAGGATGAATGTGCGTGAAAACCCGGTTGACCGACTCCAAATATGCCCGGGCACTGGAGCAGTACCTGGGTACTTCCAAGTATTTGATTACCCTTCTCCTGGACAGTCGCCTGCATATTGCGGACAGCAGCGCCTCATTTGCAAGGCTACTGCGATTGAAGCAGAGCCCGACGGGGGCCCCCCTCCACTCCTTTCTGCTGCCGGAAAGCCGCACGGCCTTGGCATCCATTCTCGATAAAGCGTCGGCACGGATTCGATTGATCCTCACCTCCCCCGATTCTCCTCCCTTTCCGGTGGACTGTCATCTGTTCAAGGTGGATGAAGAACATCTCCTTTTCGGAGATCACCTGATGCTGACCAATGACGACAGCCTCCATAAAATGAGTGTGCTGAACAGCGAGTTGATCAATTTAACCCGGGAACTTCAGCGGAAGAACCGAGCCCTGGAAAACGCCCGGGAAAAAATCAAGGTCTTGGGCGGGCTGCTGCCGATCTGCAGCAGCTGCAAGAAAATCCGGGATGATGAGGGGTATTGGAATCAGATCGAATCCTACATTCGGGATCATTCCGAAGCCGACTTCAGCCACAGCATCTGCCCCGATTGCGCCAGGATGTTGTATCCGGATCTATATGACGACCTCTTCGAATAAGGGGCCTATATCGGATCCGGATAGTGAGGTGAATGAACCTCTCTCCAAGATCACCCGAGCACCGGCCGGATGAGGACGGCCTGCCCGGTTCTCAGGGAATCGCCAGAACGCTTCGATCATTCCCTTCTTTTTCTGGCCGTCGAAGCTTCACCCAGAAAAACCGGGCCGGCTCTTCCCCCGGGTTGATCCATTGAGACGGGGTGTCGTCGGTGAGATAGATGGTGTCTCCGGGGCTCATTTCCTGAAGGGTCTGGTTGAGTTTCAGCTGAATGGCGCCGGAGATGAGATAGCCGATTTCTTCTCCCTTGAACAGAAAGAAATGAGAAGGGAGTTTCTTTCCCGGTGGGATTTCGATCAGGTAAGGCTCGGCGTCCTCATCCATATCCAGGGGAAGCAGGCGTTTGGCAAAGATACTCCCCTTGGGCAGATCACTGAGGTGCACCTCGATTCCCTGAGAACCGGGGAAGATCGCCCGGCGGCTGCCGCCGCCCGGTTCTTGAAAGAAAGCGCTGATATCCACGGAAAGGATTTCGGCCATTTTGATCAGCGCCGGAATGGAGGGGAAAATGATATTGCTTTCCACCTGAGAGATGTTGCTGGGGGTCACCCCGATCAGGCGGGCCAGTTCGGTTTGAGAGAGTCCGCGCTGTTTGCGAAGGGTCTTGACCCGGGCCCCCAGGTTGAACCGGCTGACCGCCCGCCCCTCGGGCTGAAAGGTCACCTCGAAATCCCGGGTCCAGTACAGAAGGGGTTCATCCTGGGTCTCGATTTGCCGGTTTTCAGCCTTTAACAGCGTCAGAAAGGTTTTCCCCCTTTTTACCGACAACTCGATGGCGACCTGGGCGATGGCGTTGATGTGGGCCCGAAGCCGGGGAGAATGGGCCTCCTTTTCCATCATCCAGTAGGCGACCGTATTGAGTTCGTAAAGTCGGGGGCAGGTGCGGGAATAATATTTCAACACCGTTTCCTCGTTTTCCCACAGCTCCTGCATGCCGGTCAGGCTTTCAAATACGAAGCAGACTTCATCCGTATTGTGTCGATGGATTCCGAAGAGGATTTCCGCCAGGCTTTCCACATTTTTGGGGTCTTTCACCGGTACAATTCGGCAGGGGAATTCGGTTTCCGGCGGATCATAGAACTGGAGAAAAATGTCCGACGACTCGCCTTTTCCGTGGGTGAAGCAGTCGAGAATCGTCAGTTCGGGTGCATTCGCCAGGGATCCCAGTTTTTCCAGAAGATTTTTAGGGGAGCGATCGAAGCAGACATAGATCAGCGGCTTTCCCCGGGCCTGGGAGGCCCGGATGAAATTCATCCAGAAGACGGAGGCCAGACTGCCGGCGCTGTCATACCATACGACATTGTCTCCGATGAACAATCCCCCCAAAAGCCGATCCAGAGAGTCCACCCCCGAATTCACTTGTTTGTTTTCGGAAGCCATTCCTTATATTCCTTTCGTTGCTTAACAGACCCTCCTCTTCTCTTCCATAAGCAACCATATCATTCATGTCGAGGAATACAATATCCTTTTTTCAGAATAATTAAGAAAACCGCACGGTGTTTCAGCTGTGAGTTTCACCTTGACAAATACTATCAGTGACACTAATTGAAAATGGCTTTTCTGTGGCTCAGATAAGTTTATAATGAAATTCTTAATTGATGTCCGATTCTTCCGGCCGGAAAAGGAATGTCCGGCACGGGAAATCACACCAGCAAGGAGACACCCAATGAATCTGCAAAAACCCAATGCCAATGAAGCCGTTCGAACCCGAAACCGATCCCGAAGCGTGGCCCCCCAATCCGGCATCTGTACCCGTTGCGTGGACGGTTGCAAGGGCGGGTGCGACCTGTTCATGTCGACATTCCGGGGCCGGGAGATGCTCTATCCCGCCCCCTTCGGAAAGGTGACCGCCGGCGCCGACAAGGATTACCCGGTCGATTATTCCCATCTCAACATCATGGGCTATGCCATCGGCGCCGCCGGGATCGAGGCTGATCCCGACCACGCCATCTTTCCCAGAGTCGATACCGAAACCTGGTACGGCGCCACCGAAAAGATCAAGATGCGGATTCCCATGTTCACCGGCGCCCTGGGCAGCACCGACATCGCCCGCAACAACTGGGACCATTTCGCCATCGGCGCGGCCATCACCGGGATCAGCCTGGTCTGCGGCGAAAACGTCTGCGGCATCGATCCGGAATTGAAGATCGATAAAAACGGCAAGGTGACCGATTCCCCGGAGATGCGCCGCCGGGTGGAGGCCTACCGCCGGTACCACGAAGGATACGGCGATATCATGGTGCAGGTGAACGTGGAAGACACCCGGCTCGGGGTGGCCGAATACGTGGTCGAAAAGCTGGGGGTGGAGACCATAGAACTCAAGTGGGGGCAGGGGGCCAAATCCATCGGCGGCGAAATCAAGGTCAATTCTCTGGATCGTGCCCTGGAGCTGGACCGGCGGGGCTATATCGTGACCCCCGACCCGAGCAAACCGGCCAATCAGACCGCCTTTCGGGACGGCTCCATCAAGGAGTTCGAGCGCCATTCCCGGGTCGGCTTTCTGGATCAGGATATTTTCATGAAAGAGGTGGACCGAATCCGCAAACTGGGCGCCAAGCGGGTGACCCTGAAGACCGGGGCCTACCCCATGCGGGAGCTGGCCATGGCCATTCGGTGGGCATCCGACGCCCGCATCGATCTTTTGACCATCGACGGCGCCCCCGGCGGCACCGGCATGAGTCCCTGGCGGATGATGGCCGAATGGGGGGTGCCCGCCATCTATCTTCACTCCATGGCCTATGAGCTTACCCTGCGGCTGGCCCGGCGGGGCGCCTGGGTGCCCGACCTGGCCTTTGCCGGCGGGTTCTCCTCCGAAGACCATATCTTCAAGGCCCTGGCCCTGGGCGCGCCCTTCTGCAAGGCGGTCTGCATGGGCCGGGCCCTGATGGTGCCGGGCATGGTGGGCAAGAACATCGGCCGGTGGCTCAACGGCGAAGACGGCGGGCTGCCCCCGACCGTCGCCAAATACGGCTCGACAAAGGAAGGGATCTTTACCACCTATGAGAAGCTCCGGGCCAAATACGGCAATGAGGTGGATCACTTTCCCCTGGGCGCCATCGGCATCTTCAGCGCTTCGGAAAAGCTGCGGGTGGGCCTGCAGCAGCTGATGGCGGGCTCCCGCAAATGGCGGACCCATCTGATCACCCGGGACGATCTGGCCTGCCTCACCGAAGAGACCGCCAAAATCACCGGCATTCCCTATATCATGGATGCCTACCGGGAAGAGGCCCTGGCCATCATCGACGCCTGATTTCTCGACACCCGAGTTTCTGTTTTTTTCTTTTCCGGGACGGTGGCCGGTTCCGGCCGCCGTTCCGATTTGTACATTACCGCCCTTCATTGAATTCCCACAACTTTCGCTTGTGTTTTTCGCTGTCCCGAGTAGAATAGACGATCCATCACGCTACGACCACCAACAGACAGAGAGGCAGGCCATGATCGTTCTCGTGGGATCGGAAAAAGGGGGCACCGGAAAGACCACCATCGCCACCAATCTTGCAGCCATGCGGGCGCAGGAAGGCTTTGACGTCCTGCTTTTGGATACCGACCTGCAGGGGTCGGCCACCTACTGGTGCCGCACTCGGGACGACGCCAAAGTCGCCCCGGCCGTCTTCTGCGCCCAGAAATTCGGGCGCATCGACGACGAAGCGGCCAAGCTGACCCGCAAGTTCGACGACATCATCATCGACAGCGGGGGCCGGGATTCCGAAGAGATCCGCAGCAGCATGCTGGTGGCCGACCGCGTCTATATTCCCATCTCCCCCAGCCAGTTCGACCTCTGGTCCCTCACCCCCATGGCGGCCATGGTTAAAAAAGCCGCCGTTCTCAATCCCAAGATGAGGGCCTGTATCCTTCTCAACCGGGCCTCCACCAACCCCTCCGTCACCGAAGCCGAAGAGGCCCGGGAGGTGATCGGACAGCTGAACGGGCTGGAGATGTCCTCGGCCATGCTGAGAGATCGCATCGCCTTTCGCCGAGCGGTGCGCGACGGATTGAGCGTGGTGGAGATGAAGCAGAAAGACGCCAAGGCGGTGGATGAAATTCAAACCCTGTATCAGGAGATCTATCATGGCCAAAAATGAAAAATCGAGCCTCAAGATGACGCCCCCGGCCTCCGAAAACCGCCCCGAATCGGATCGGCCGGTCTCCCGGGATGAATTTCTGAAAGGAGCGGCCCGGCGAAAGACCGAATCCGGGTCCCGGGACCAGACCCGGCCTTCCGAATCATTCGAGCCCAAAGAAAAGCCGTCCCCTCGAGCCGCCGAACCGGCCTTCAGCGAAGCCCCGATCCAAGACGTCGTCCCGCCCTTCCCTCTGATGGAGATCTTTTTTCCGCCGCTTCTGTGGAAGCAGATGACGCAATCGATGAATCAGTGGCTGGAGCTGGTCGGCCGGTTGTACGGAATGGATGCTTTTTTCGCACCCTTTCTCCCCCCTTCGCCCAATCGCCCACTCATGGATTTCGGCCTGACCGCCATGTTCCGATCCATGAACCCGCTTTTTCAGCAAGGCGAAAGCCGTTTGCCGGGGGAAGCGGATGACGGCGAAGACCCGCTGGCGGTGATCGCCGACGCCCTCGCCCGGATTGTGGACGAAACCCTCGATATCGATAAGATTGAAAAGAAACAGGCTGCGGGGCAGTTTCTTTCTCACGAAGAACAGCGCAGACTGGAAGCGGCGGAGAGGTTGAAGGAATTGAAGAAGAAGATCGAGGGGATGACGCGAAACCGGTGAATCAAGCCTCGCCTTCCGATGATTCCTTCCGCCGGTGATTCAAGAAGCGCTTTCGGCGGTTTTGAACAGGTTCTTTCGGGGAGGATTTTATGCGTTAAATCCTGTAAATATTTTTCTGATTCAGACGCCGATTGTAATTAAAATTCCGGGACCGTAATCCTTTTTCCGGACATACGCGGAAAAAGAACCCCCTATTCTTCCGCCACAATCGTTTTTTTCAGGAAAATCGTTAGAAACATTCATGACTGAAAATGACCCGGATAAAGCCGCATTCGGACCCGCGGGATATGCCGCGCTCATCCAACGGTACGACCTCGATGTCATGCCGAACCGGCACAAGTCCCTGGTGACAGCCGACGGGGTCCACAAGATCGTCGAAACCGAAGGTGGAATCGAAGAAATCTATCCGAAAAAATACTGGCCGGGGAACACCCCGGGCGACCATCTTGAATTTGCGCTGAAATACGACGGGACAAATCTGGCGATACTCGCTGGTTTGTTTCAAAAAGTCGGTAAAGAGGATTTTCTTTCCTATCTTCGGTCCAAACCGACCGGCAAGTACGCGAGACGGTTGTGGTTTTTGTTCGAGTTTCTGACAGGTGAAAGGCTGCCTCTGGATAATTTGAAACAGGGGAATTATATCGATCTCCTGGAATCCGCTGAATATTACACCGTCCAACCGGCCCGGCGGGTGCAACGGCAGCGGGTCAATGACAACTTGTTGGGTGATCGACGTTTCTGTCCCACGATTCGCCGAACGGAAGCCCTTACCCATTTCGAAAACGCCGATATGCCGGAGCAATGTCGAAAACTGGTGTCAACTTATTCACCGGAATTGTTGAAGCGGGCGCTCGGTTATCTCTACACCAAAGAGACCAAATCCTCTTTTGAAATCGAAAACGTCAACCCCGCCTCGAACCGGACCGAGCGATTCGTGGCGCTGCTTCAAAGAGCGGAAAAAGAAGATTTTTGCGGAAAAACGCAATTGATCGAGGTCCAGAACCGCATTGTCGACCCCCGTTTTCAGGATTCCGATTACCGATCGACTCAGAATTACGTGGGTGAAACGGTCGCCCCGCAAAGAGAAAAAATCCATTTCATATGTCCAAAACCCGAAGATCTGCCTGCTCTCATGGAAGGTCTGATATCCGCCCACCAGCGCATGAACGCCGGGGGCGTATCCCCGGTGATTCAGGCCGCCGCCATCGCCTACGGGTTTGTTTTTCTGCACCCTTTCGAAGACGGCAATGGACGGATCCACCGTTTTCTGATCCACAACATTCTCGCTCGACGAGGTTTTACACCCGAGGGCGTTATGTTTCCGGTTTCAGCCTCCATGCTGAAAAATCCAATGGACTACGATGCGTCTTTGGAAGCATTTTCCCGGTGGATATTGCCCTTGGTGGAATACTCGATCGATGAAGACGGCCGCATGACCGTCCACAATGAAACCGCTGTTTGGTACCGCTATATCGATTTGACGCCCCAGGCGGAGGCGCTTTTTGGTTTCATCGAGCGGACCATGCATACGGAACTGGCCGTTGAGCTGACATTTCTGGCCAACTACGACAAGACCAAAAAAGCCATCCAAATGATTGTGGACATGCCGGATCGCCGGATCGACCTATTCATTCGCTTTTGCCTCCAAAATGAGGGGCGACTCTCCAAACGAAAACGCACCGGCCATTTCCATTTCCTGACAGACGCGGAAATCGTTCGCATGGAAGAGGCTGTTCAATCCGCTTTCGGTTGACGGAGGTGCAATATATTGAGATTATTAACGAAAATTTCAACCACCCGTTCATTGTCTTCGAAGGCGCCATGCCCGGGATTCTTTTTCCCGGGAAGAAATCGACAGAATGAAACGCGATATGGAGGGCCAGCTCAAAGCCCCTGAAATACCGCTAATCAATCTTTCCCCGCAAGATCCATAAACCCCCGTTCCGCCGCTCCCATAAGCCCGATCTGATGGTTCAGGATGATATAGACCGGGATTCGGGTCATCAATTCCTCGAACCGCCCCTTTGCGGTAAAGGACCGCATAAAGGTCTCTTCTTCGAATTTGGGTAAAATTTTGGCCGGGATGCCGCCGCCCAGGTACATGCCGCCCCGGGTCATGCCGATGAGGGCCAGATCGCCGGCCACCGCG
>JAABSQ010000525.1 GCA_011390315.1 Desulfobacteraceae bacterium | reverse complement strand
CGGCGGCCTGCCGAATCAGGATCAGCCCCAGGGCGAAAAAAGCGGTGAAGATAACACCCATGGAGGCCCCCCGATCGAGCCCGCTCAGCCGATGCACCGCCTGCACCAGGTAGGCGGTGAGAACACCGACGGCGGTGGCGCCGATCAGCATGGGCAGGCTCTCCCGGCTGCCGGTAATCAGAAAAGCGATGGCCAGGCCGGGCAGCACCGTATGGCTGATGGCGTCTCCCATCATGCTCATGCGGCGCAACACCAGATAGCAGCCCGGCAGGGCGCAGGCCATGGCGCTAAGGGCCCCGGTGACCACAATCCAGGTATCGATAAAGGTCCATTCCATATCAGAGACCTCCTTTCGGTCCGTCGAACCGGTGTGGGCTGGCCGGCATGCCGGCCTTGGAGTACTCGGGAAGCAGGGTTTCCAGTTCCCGAATCATCTCCGGTTCCAGGACATGCTCGATCTTGTCGGCCCCCATATCCACCTGGGCGGTGGCTACATCGGCATGGGCGATCAGGTAGGCTTCCCAGAGCCGGTGTTTTCGCACCACTTCGGCGGCGGTTCGGGACCCCGATTCGGTCAGCCGGTATCGTTTCTCCGGCCGGGCCTCGATCAGCCCTCGGGAGATGAGTTTTCCCAGGGTTCGGCGCAGCTGCTTGGAAGACCAGGATCGCTCGGCGAGGAGGGTTTCATAGGTGTGATCCCGGGGTTGCGGAAGTTCGGCTTGAGGGGTGGACAGAGCTTCATCCATCTCGAACAGGGTCCTCAACAGATTTTCCCGGGCGATTCGACCCGCCAGGCGGCGGCGTTCGGCTGTTATTCGGACCAATCCCCGGTCGGTTCCGAGAAAAAGGCTAAACAGAAAGAACCCGGCGGCCACCAGAACGATGATGGCGCCTGCCGGCAGGTTGGCCATGAGCGCACTGACTGCTGAGCCTATCAGCCCGCTTAAAGCCCCGATAAGACCGGAAAGCCAGAGCATCACCGACAGGCGCCGGGTCCAGAACCGGGCCGCCGACGGCGGAATGATCAGGAGGGCCACCACCAGAATCAGGCCCACCGCCTGAAGCCCGATCACGGTCACGATCACCACCAGGGACATCAGGATGAGATCGAGCCATCCCACCGGCCAGCCTTGAGTGGCGGCGTAATCGGCGTCAAAGCAGATCAGGCCGAACTCCTTGAAAAAGGCCAGGCAAAACAGGGCCGCGCCCAAAGCCGCCAGGGTGATCAGCAGGGCGTCGAAAAAGAGCATGGAAGCGGTCTTGCCGTAGATAAAGGCGTTCAGTCCGGCGGCGTTGCCGGTCTCCATTCGGGTGGCGATCCCCAGCAGCGAAATGCCGAGGCCGAAAAAGACGCTCAGGGAAATCCCCAGGGCCGCATCGTCCTTGAGCCGGGACCAGCGCCGGATCGCCATCACCGACAGGGTGCCCAGCACCGAAAAGACCGTCGCCCCCGCCATCAGGCCCAGAAGCGATTTTCCCTCTCCCCCTGCCGCGGACATGATCATAAAGGCCAGAACGATGCCGGGCAGGGTGGCGTGGCTGAGGGTATCGCTCAGCAGGGCCCGCTTTCGCAGCAGCAAAAAGGCGCCCACCAGACCGGCTGCCGCTCCCAGCAGGGTGGCGCCGATGACGACCACCCGGGTGTTGTAGTCCTGCAGGGAAATCACCCGAATCAGTTCAGCCCGGGAGGGCCACTCCAGGGCGCTTTCGGCCAGGCTTCCCGCGGCCCATGCGGATACCGGCGGCATCAGCATGCCGGCCGCGAGGGCGGCCGACGCTGCCCGGGTCCGCAACCCGGTCATGGTCGCCCCCTGTCCTTGCCTTTGGGCAGCCTCGGATCGCTGGCATAGGCCTGCAGGGCGTCGGAGAGCAGGGTGAGTTTGCCCCCGTAGGTCTTTTTGAGATTTTCTTCAGTGAACACCTCTCTGACCGGGCCGGCGGCCACCAGCCGCATGTTGAGCAGAGCCACCTGGTCGAAGTAGTCGGGAACGGTCTGAAGATCATGGTGGACCACCACGCAGGTTTTGCCCTCTTCCTTGAGCGCCTTGAGCAGGGTGACGATGGCCCGCTCCGTGGCCACATCGACCCCGGTGAAGGGTTCATCCATGAGATAAACCCGGGCATTCTGAACCAGAGCCCGAGCCAGAAAGACCCGCTGCTGCTGCCCGCCCGAGAGCTGGTTGATCTGGCGATCCGCAAAGTCGGCCATGCCGACCTGGTCAAGCGCCTCCAGGGCGGTCTTCCGGTACTTTCGCGTCACCGGGCGGAACCACCCGATTTTTCGATAGAGCCCCATGGCCACTACATCCAGGGCGTTTACCGGGAAATCCCAGTCGACACTCTCCCGCTGGGGCACGTATCCGACCAGGTGCCGCTGCCGGCGATACGGTTTTCCATAGATCCGGATTCGGCCGGAGGCGCTGGGCACTAAACCCAGCACCGCCTTGATCAGGGTGCTTTTCCCGGCGCCGTTCGGCCCCACCACCGCCATCAGGCGCCCCTCGGGAATGGCGAGGTCGATATCCCAGAGCACCGGTTTTCGGTGATAGGCGACGGTAAGGTCATGAA
>JAABSQ010000524.1 GCA_011390315.1 Desulfobacteraceae bacterium | reverse complement strand
TCATCCTCACCGCCTACCGGGCCGAAAAGGTCCAGAATTTTTCCGCTTTTCACGGCAAAAAAGCCGGTCGGCTGGTGGCGGTTGGCCCCGTCAACCTGCCGGTGACGCGGCTCTTTGTGGAAGAGATCATTCTGGAGTGCCGCAAAAAGCACATCACCCGGGTGGACATCCTCGGGTTCGAGTTCGAAATGGGGCTCTTCCCCAACGTCCTTGACGAGGCCCGGACCAAAGGCATCGATATCGCCCCCAAATACATCCCCGCCGAAGTCTTCGACAAACGGGCCGTGGAGAAAAACCAGGTCGTCTTCCATGATGTCTCCTTCATCGAAGTCAAACCCCACATCCTAAAAGGCAAAAAGAACCAGCCTTCGAAGGTCGCGGTGGAACTGACCGATTTCTCCGTCTTCTACTCCCAGGATTCCATCGCCCGGGCCGAGGAGTCCCTGAGCAAAAAGAAGACCGGCAGCAAGATCGTGGTGGAGGAAGGCCAAATCGTGAAGCTGGTCAAAAACAAAAAAGGCGTCATCAAACGCGAGGTCCTGACCAGCCACTGGACCGACTGGATCGATTACTGGTCCGTCGATTTCAACTTTGAGAGCAAGCGCGAGATCATCCGCTTCAAAGATCCGGCGACCGGCGAGATCGAGGAGCAGTGGACCGGGGATTTTATTTTCGAAAACGAATGGCAGAGCTTTCGCACCAAAAAAGACCGGTCTCTGGAGCTGAAAAGCGTGGCCCGCGAATGCAAGCCCGGCAGGCTCAAACTGGCGGTGAAGGTGGTGGATATCTTCGGCAACGACACCATGACCATCGTGGAGGTTGCGGTATGAGCACGGCCATGCGGAACGACCGGCTGCCGAATTCGGCGCCGGCCTGTCCTCAACCCGAAACCGCGCCGATTTCTTGCACCTAGACGGGATTTTTGACGGCGGATACCGCACACCGGAGGCGAATGAATGGCCCTGCATCCTGATTTTCCCGATTCCCCCCACGCGATTCTGAACCCGGAGATCCGCTGGTTTCCGGCGGATGAGGCCCTGCGGGACACCGGCATGGAAAAGCTGATGCCGCCGCTGGTGCCCCGGCTCCGCAAGGCGGTACAGGAATTCCGAGACAGCGGCTATGCGAGGGCAAGCGATACCAGCCGCAGCCTTCTCAACTGGTGGTTCAATCAGCGCCATCTGCTCCCGACCGCGGACGGCGCCGGTACCCTCTTCGAATACTATTTCGCCCAGCGGGAAGCCCTGGAGACGATCGTCTATCTCTTTGACGTGGTGCGGACCAAAGACAAATACGACCTCATGCGCTTTGATGCCGGCGGCATGGTTTCCGCAGGCATGTTCGATGAAAACTGGCGGCGCTATTGCATCAAAATGGCCACCGGCACCGGCAAGACCAAGGTGATGAGCCTGGCCTTGGCCTGGAGCTTTTTTCACAAGCTGTATGAGCCCGATTCGGAGCTGTCGCGCAATTTCCTGGTGATCGCCCCGAACATCATCGTTCTGGACCGCATCTACAAGGACTTTCAGGGACTGCGGATCTTTTTCAAGGACCCGGTAATCCCCGACAACGGGTTCGACGGGCAAAACTGGCGGGATGATTTCCAGCTGACCCTCCATAGGCAGGATGAGGTGCGGGTGACCCGGCCGACCGGGAATATCTTTCTCACCAACATCCATCGCGTCTATGCCGGGGATGATGCCCTTCCGTCCCCGGATGACGACAACACCATGGATTATTTCTTCGGCCCGCGGCCCACCGGCAAGACCACCGATTCCAATGTCGATCTCGGAATGATCGTCCGGGATATCGACGAGCTGATGGTGCTCAACGACGAGGCCCACCACATCCATGACAGCCGACTGGCCTGGTTTCAGTCCATTCAGGACATCCACAACAGGCTTCTTCAGAAAGGCGGCAGTCTGAGCCTTGAGGTGGATGTCACCGCCACCCCCAAGCACAACAACGGCGCCATCTTCGTTCAGACGATCTCGGATTATCCGCTGGTGGAGGCGATTTCCCAGAATGTGGTGAAACACCCGGTTCTGCCCGATGCGGAAAGTCGTGAAAAGCTGGAAGAACGAAAGAGCGCCAAATTTACGGAAAAATACGCCGATTATCTCGATCTTGGTGTAGTTGAATGGCGAAAAGCCTACAAAGAACACCGAAAACTGGGCCAGAAGGCGATTCTCTTCGTGATGACCGACGACACCAAAAACTGCGACGAAGTATCCGCCTTCCTGGAAGAACGCTATCCCGACCTGAAGGATGCGGTCCTGACGATTCACACCAAGAACAACGGCGAGATTTCCGAGGCGGCCACCGGCAAGAAAAAAGAAGAGCTGGAAGCCCTGCGAAAGCAGGCCAACCAGATCGACACCTTCGACAGCCCCTACAAAGCCATCGTATCGGTGCTGATGCTCAAGGAAGGGTGGGACGTCCGCAATGTGACGACCATTGTCGGCCTGCGGGCCTATTCAGCCAAAAGCAACGTGCTGCCGGAGCAGACCCTGGGTCGCGGGCTGCGAAAAATGTACCCGGGCTATACCGAAGAGCTTGTGAGCGTGGTGG
>JAABSQ010000523.1 GCA_011390315.1 Desulfobacteraceae bacterium | reverse complement strand
ATGCATTTTTGAAAATCGACGGTATCGACGGGGAATCCACGGACGACAAACACAAAGATTGGATTGAGATTCTTTCTTATTCCCATGGGGTTTCCCAGTTAAGTTCCGGATCGGTCAGCAGCGGCGGAGGACGGAGTGCTGAAAGGTGTGATCATCAAGATCTGGTCGTGATGAAATCGCTGGACAAATCCTCTCCCAAACTGAACCTGTATTGCAGCGATGGAAAGCACATCAAAGAAATCAAGCTGGAGTTGTGCCGAGCCGGCGGAAACAAAGAAGTTTATATGGTCTACAAACTGGAGGATGCGATTGTCACCAGTGTACAACCGAGTGGTTCCTCCGGAGCGGGCGATTTGCCGGCTGAAAGTGTATCCTTCGGCTACGGTAAAATCACCTGGACGTACAACGAGACAGATCACAAGACAGGGGCCAAAAAGGGAACGATCGAACATAACTGGAGTCTCCACGATAACAAAGGCGGATGAACCATGGATTTATGTATATGGGTTTTGAATTGAACGTGAATATGGGTACCGGACAAAGTCCATCTTTGTTCGGTACTCTTAGATTCGTTTGTTCTACCTGGTTTTTTCAGGATGAGGAAAAACTCGATTGATGCATTGAAAACAAACCGCCGGATACTCTCAAAATGGCTCCGAATGATGAATACCTGCAATCGTCTATTTTGGACAGACTGATTGATTACGAGCCGCGGGTCAAACAGGAAACGGCCGCATCCAGACACTTTGGCAAAGCCGATATTCGGGATGCGGTGGTCAGGGATCTGGAAAATCTGTTTAACACGCGCCAGCGAATCGACATGCCGGGTGAAGAATATTCCGAGATCCTTCATTCTGTATTCGGATACGGGCTTCGTGACTTCTCTTCGGAAAATCCTAAAAGCCCTTTTGTCAGGAGACGGTTGCGCCAAGAAATTGAAGAGACCATCGCCCATTACGAGCCCCGCCTGAAAAATGTAACTGTCCGACTGGATACCCCGGATGAGGCATATAGAACTTTCAGTTTTCGTATTACCGGGATCCTGGAGGTGGAGCCTATTTCCGAACCGGTCGTATTCGATACCTTTTTTGATGTGAATCGGGGGGAATATGTAATCGAAAAATGATTTCACGCGGAGTAATGAATTATGGAAGACCTGTTGCTCACCTACTACGAACGAGAACTCACATTTATCCGCGAAATGGGGGCGGAATTTGCCAGGAAATATCCTAAAATTGCCGGGCGTCTTCTGCTGGAGCCGGATAAGTGCGATGACCCCCACACCGAGCGGTTGATTGAAGCGTTCGCTTTTATCGCCGGTCGCATTCACCGAAAAATAGACGATGATTTTCCTGAAATCACCGAGGCCCTTCTCAATATTGTTTATCCCCATTATATTCGGCCGATTCCCTCTCTGTCCATCGTCAAATTCGAACCGATCGCACAGAATATTTCGGAAACCGGCTATCTGGTAAAAAAAAGAACCAATCTGTTTTCCAAACCGGTGAAAGGAGTGCCCTGCCAGTTTGTGACCAGCCAAGCGGTCCGGATATGGCCGGTGGAAGTGGTTTCAGCAAGTCTTCAAGATCCCAAGAGGCCTCTGAAAGATGCGCAACAGTGTATCCATATTCGGCTGAAAACCTTCAACGGAATTAAATTGTCGGAACTGAACTGGGAAAGCCTGCGGTTTTACCTGAACGGCCAGTCCCAGCATGTATTCCCGTTTTACGAACTCCTTTTTAATAACGTGATCCATGTGGAAATGGAGGCCGCCACAGAGAAAGGAAAGACAACGCGAATCACCCTGTCTCCCCAGGATATTCGCCAGGTCGGGTTTGAGCCCGACGAAGGGGTGCTTCCGTTTCCTCAGCGGTCTTTTCCAGGGTATCTGCTCCTGATCGAATACTTCAGTTTCCCTGAAAAATTTTTATTTTTTGACCTCCTGGGAATGAACCGGCTTCGGAATCACGCGTTGGGAGAGGAACTGGATATCTGGATTTATTTGGACAGAACGCCTCGTTCTCAATTGGTGGTGGACCAGGATACGTTTTGTCTGAATGCCGTTCCCGCCGCCAACCTGTTTCATCGAATCGCCGAGCCGATTCGTGTGGATCAGCGCAAGGTCGATTATCAGGTGATTCCGGATATTCGCAGGCAGGAGGCGACCGAGGTATTCAGTGTGGATCAGGTGAAATCCTCTCCCTTGGATGCCCAGGACGAGAGCGTCGAGTTCAAACCTTTTTATTCGATTCGTCACCACCTTGAAGAGACGCTGGACAGGCGGCATAATGCGTTCTGGCATTTAAAGAGGCGATTCTCCGGAAAAAAGGGCGATCATGGAACGGAGGTCTTTCTCTCCTTAACGGATTTGGATCTTAAGCCGTCGGATCCCGGAGTGGAAGTCCTGACGGTGCATATCACCTGCACCAACCGGGATCTGCCCGGACGGCTACCCTTTGGTGATCCGGAAGGGGATTTCGAACTGGAAGTCGCCGCCCCTGTTGCTCGAATCAACAGCCTGGTGAAGCCGACTCCCACTCGACGGCCTTTTCTGAGGGGCGCGCTTCAATGGCGTCTGATC
>JAABSQ010000522.1 GCA_011390315.1 Desulfobacteraceae bacterium | reverse complement strand
CGGGGTGGTGCATCTGCATGCCCATTTCGCCCATTCTCCGTCTTCGGTGGCGCTTTTCGCCTCCCTGTTGAGCGGTCTTCCGTTCAGCTTTACCGCCCATGCCAAGGACATCTATACCTCAAATCCCGACCCGCTTCGCGAGAAGATCGACCGCGCCCGATTCGTGGTGACCTGTACCGATTATAATCGGGACTATTTAGAGAATCTCGCTATTTCGGAATCCACCCCCGTTTACCGGGTGTATCACGGCATCGATATGGATCTTTTTTCGGCAGACACTGAAGAAAGCCCACCGGCCGAACCCTATCGCATGCTGACGGTGGCCCGACTGGTGCCCAAGAAGGGGCTTCCCACCGTCTACCGGGCCCTTCGGATATTAAAAGACCGGGGAATAAAATTTCAGCATGATCTGATCGGGGACGGAGATGACCGGGGCACGATTCTGGACCTGATTCGGGAACTGGAGCTGGAGAACGACTGCCGATGGCTGGGGACCCTTCCCCATGAGAAGGTGCTGGATCGGTATCGACAGGCCGATCTCTTTGTGCTGGGATGCGAAATCGCACCGAACGGGGATCGGGACGGCATTCCCAATGTCCTGATCGAAGCGATGGCCATGGGGGCGCCCGTCGTGGCCACCCGGGTGTCGGCCCTTCCGGAATTGATTCGGGATGGAGAAACCGGTCTGCTGGTCCCCCCGAGACAGCCCCATGCACTGGCCGATGCGATGATGCGCCTGCTCACCGACGCCGACCTGCGAGGGCGGATGATTCCGGCGGCCCGGGAATTCGTGAAACGGGAATTCGACAACTCCCGTCTGATTCAGGATCTGGCCGGGATCTACCGTCGGGAACAGCCGCTGCTGAAGTAGCCGTTCCCATCATGAAGATCGCCTTCTATGCGCCGTTCAAACCCCTGGGCCATCCCCATCCCTCCGGGGACCTGGTCATCGCCGCCGGGCTCCATGCCTATTTGGTGGGCTGCGGTCATGAGGTCCGCACGATGAGTGCCCTGCGGGCCCGCTGGATTTATCGGCGACCCTTGCAATGGCTGTCGGCGATTCGGGAGTTCCGACGCGCGGGGCGGCGGCTGGCCCGATGGCGGCCTGATTGCTGGCTCACCTACCATACCTACTACAAGGCCCCGGATGTATTGGGGCCGGACCTTTCCAGGCGATGCTCCATTCCTTACTTTATCTTCCAGGGAATCTATTCCACCAAACGGCGAAAACGGTGGCGCACCCGGCCCGGTTTTTATCTCAACCGCCGGGCCTTGTCCGCGGCCCGGCATGTATTTTCCAATCGAAAGATGGATCTGAAAAATCTCCGCAGACTGCTGCCGGAAGATCGGCTGACCTATGTGCCGCCGGGAATCTACCCGGCTGATTTTCGATTCGATCCCCGGGCAAGGCAGGCGCTTCGCCGCTCCTGGAACACCGGGGATGAACCGGTGATTTTGTCCGCGGCCATGTTCCGCCCGGATGTCAAATCTCAAGGGCTGGACTGGACCATCCGTTCCTGCGGCCGGCTGTTCCGGGAAGGGTTGTCCTTCTATCTGGTCATCGCCGGAGAAGGAAAGGAACGAGACCGGCTGGCGCGACTGGCCGAGGCCCATCTGCCGGACCGGTGCCGGTTCGTGGGGAAGGTGCCCAGGGAGGAAATGCACCGGTTTTACAGCGCCGGAGACCTTTTTGTCTTTCCCGGCATTCGGGAATCCCTGGGGATGGTGTACCTGGAGAGCCAATCCTGCGGACGGCCGGTGGCGGCATTTGACAACGGCGGGATTCCTGAAGTAGTGAAAGACGGAGTGACCGGGCTGCTCACCCCTGCGTTTGACGCCGGCGCATTTGATCGGGCGGTGCGGCGATTGGTGACCGATTCGAACCTTCGAGAGCGGATGGGAACGGCCGCGGCCTCCCATGTGCGGAGTCGCCACGATCTGTCCCAAAATTACCGCCGAATGGAGGCGGTCCTCCTGAACATCGTCAACCGGAATTTGAAGAATGGACGCGCCTGAACCGACGCATTCCCAATCCTCCCGGACCCTGCCCACCCGGTTCGGTCTGATTCGCCATGCCCAAACCCTCTGGAACCGGGCGGGGCGGATTCAGGGGCAGGCGGATTCACCGCTGACTTCGAAGGGAGAGAGGCAAGCCCGGCAATGGTCCGCAATGATCCGCGACTTCCATTGGGATCGCATTCTCGCCAGTGATCTGGGCCGGGCGTTTCGAACCGCGGAATTGATCAACCGAAACTTGGACCTGCCCCTGACCACCGATTCCCGGCTGCGGGAAAAGGATTGGGGAGAGTGGTCCGGTAAAACCTTTGCCCGGGTTCGGGAGGAAAGCCCCGACTTGTGGGACCAGATGCAGGGGGCCGGCTGGTCTTTTCGACCGCCGGGAGGCGAGGCCCGGTGGGAGGTCCGGAACCGAAGCCGGGCCGCATTGAAGGATGCGTATCATAAATGGCCCGGCCGCCGGGTTCTGGTGGTGACCCATGAAGGCGTGATCAAATGCCTGGTGTACGGCCTGCTCGATCGGGAATTTCTGCCCACGGAAGCCCCGATCCTGAAACCGCTTCATCTTCA
>JAABSQ010000521.1 GCA_011390315.1 Desulfobacteraceae bacterium | reverse complement strand
CTTGAAAAAGATCAAGGAGTACAACCCCGCTATTCCGGTTTTGATCATGACCGCCTATTCATCGGTGGAGTCGGCCGTAGAAGCCTTGAAGTCCGGGGCCTATGACTACCTGACCAAACCGCTCGATTTCGAGGTCCTGAAACTGACCCTCGAACGGGCCCTGGAACACGCCGGTCTGAAATCGGAAAACCGGCTGCTTAAAGACCGATTGGACGGGGATTTCGATTTCAAAAACATCATCGGTAAAAGCCCGGCCATGAAAGACCTCATCGATATGGTCGCCACCGTGGCGCCGTCCGAGGCCACGGTGCTGATCACCGGGGAGAGCGGCACCGGAAAGGAGCTGATCGCCCGCTGCGTCCATTACAACAGCGCCAGAAAGGAGAAACCGCTGGTGACGGTCAACTGCGCCGCCTTGGCCGAAACCCTTCTGGAATCGGAACTCTTCGGCCACGAAAAAGGCGCTTTCACCGGGGCGGACCGGCGGCGCGAGGGCCGCTTCATGCAGGCGAACGGCGGCTCCATTTTTCTGGACGAGATCGCGGAAATGTCCCCGATGATGCAGGCCAAACTGCTCCGGGTGGTCCAGGAACAGGAGCTTCAGCGAGTGGGCGGCGATGCGCTCATTCAGGTGGATGTCCGCACCATCGCCGCCACCAACCGGGACCTGGTAAAGGCGGTGGAATCGGGCGATTTTCGGGAAGATCTCTATTACCGGCTGAATGTGGTGTCATTGCATATTCCCCCGCTTCGGGAACGGCGGGAAGATGTCCCCCTGCTGGCCCAGCATTTCTTGAACAAGTATGCGGACAAGAACCGAAAAACGGTGAAAGGATTTACCCCGGCGGCCATGGACCTTTTGTTGAGACATGCCTGGCCGGGCAATGTCCGCGAACTCGAAAACGCGGTGGAGCGGGCGGTGATTCTGGTGCCGGGAGAATTTATTTCAGAAAAGGAACTGCCCTTTTCCATCACGGAATCAGAACAAGAAAAAACTCAGGAAAAAGCCGTTTCCCCTGAATCCCAAACACCCCGATCATTGGAAGAAATCGAAAAAACGGCCATTCTTTCCGCGCTCAAGGCCGCGGAAGGCAACAAGAGTGAAGCGGCCCGGACACTTGGAATCAACCGGAAGACGCTTCATAAAAAGCTGAAGAGTTACGGAATTCAATAATCCTGTACCGCTTCCATCAAACCTCCTCCGGGATATTCTTCATGATTCCGATTCCAGGTTTGGACCCTACGGTTGCCCTCTCAACAGAATCGGCGTCTCATATCCCCGATTTTTCCGGCATCAAGTGCTGTTTCTTTTCTCGGATCATTTGGCATTGACCAAAGATCCGGCGTTCACATACAACATTCTCTGTTTTTTGCTGGAGCAGCGGAGGGGTTCCGAATATCTTCAAGAGTATGGCCAACAGCCCGGTTGCCTATGAAGCGTATTTGAAGCTGGACGAATTGATCGCCGGCGGCCGTTTTTCACCGGTGGAGCAGGATATCGTCCGGATCACGGTCAGCCAATACAACCAATGCGATTCCTGCCTGGCGGCCCACACGGGCGGTCTTTTTTCCGCCTGCGGTTGAATGCCCTTCTTCCAATACAGTCAACTCAGGGGGCATGAACATTGGAGCGCCTGTTTGTGAACCCTGCGGAAGACTTTTCTCTTCAGCCTGAATGATGGCTGCAGGACAAGGAACCAGGATGTATAAAAAAAACAGCGATTACGGAATCATCGGCAACTCCCGCACCCTGGCGCTGGTGGGAAACGACGGCAGCATCGACTGGCTGTGCCTTCCCTTCATGGATTCCGCCAGTGTTTTTGCCGCCCTTCTGGACGGACACCAGGGCGGCCGGTTTTCTGTTCAACCGGCCGCTGACTGGGACTCCGTCGCCGCCTATCTTCCGGGCACCAATATTTTGGAGACGAGGTTCCGCACCCGGCACGGCATCATGAAACTGATCGACTTCATGCCGGTATTCCGGAATGAAAGCAGAGACGCCGACCCCAAACCTTCTGAAATCTATCGCTGCCTGGAGGCAATGCAGGGTGAATTGACGGTCGAGGCGGTTTTTGATCCCCGGTTCGATTACGCCAGGGAGACCACCTCACTGGAAGCAAAAGAGGGGGCCCTGGTGGCAAAGGGGGTGAATGAAACCCTTGTCCTGTCCGCGAGCCATGGGTGTTGGACGATTCAGCATACCCAACCGCGGGAAACTCTCCGAAGAAAACGAAATCAGACCCCAAGATCTTGTGTGTTGTATTTTGAAGGGGTCTTTCCCGATCGCTTTTATCGTGCTCACCCGATTCTGATAAAAACCCGTCTTTCAAGCTGCACACATTGATAAAAATCGTTTTCCGAAAAATTCGAATCCTGTTATACATTGGGACGTCAAAAGCAAATTCTTATCCTTAAAAATAGCAATGCGGATTCAAATAAAGCAAGAATGCCAAAAAAATTCTAAAAATCCTCCCAAGGCGCTAAATGGACAACTCAGTCAACCCGATAACGATCATCCTGCTACTGGGTGCGACTCAGGGCATGTTCTTGACGCTGCTGCTTTTTACCAAGACGGTCAACAAAACGCCCAACCAACT
>JAABSQ010000520.1 GCA_011390315.1 Desulfobacteraceae bacterium | reverse complement strand
CGGCTTTTGCGAATCGTACATTTTTACGCCGACATCCTGTCGGATCGGCCATAGGAGGTGACAGATGAAACCAATCCAATTCTTTATCACCGTTCTATGTATGTGTGTGGGGGCGGCTTTGATTTTCCCTTCCGCCGGTTGGTCCCAGGAGCGTGCCGGCTCGGTCAGCGTTTCCCCGATGGGCGGGGTCCACGTTTTCGATAACCGTCAGGATATCGAGAAAGACGCCACCGGCGGTGTCGGCGTGGGGTACAATATCACCGAGCGTTTGGGGGCCGAGATCCAGTTTCAAGGAGGGCGGTTCGACCATGAATATTTCGATCGGGAAAACTGCCGGTGTACCGAGGATGAATTGAATGCCTACATCGCCCATCTCGACGCCCTCTACCATTTTCGACCCGGCAAACGCCTGGTTCCCTATCTTTCGGCCGGGGTGGGCGGTGTTCGGGTGGAAGGCGACAATTATGAGGATGACACCTACGGCGTGGTCAATTACGGCGCGGGCGTCAAATACTACATCACCGACAACATCGCGCTTCGCGGCGAAGCCCGGCATCTGTATGGTTGGGAAGATTCGAACAACAATGTCGCCGCCACCGTGGGGGTGAGCTTTCAGTTCGGCGGGAAAAAGAAGGAAAAACCGGCGCCGCCGCCGGAACCCGAAGAAGAACCGCCGGCGTTGGGCGTGGTGGTGGAAGAACGGGCCCCGGAGCCGGAAGAGACGCCGGTGGATGTGGAGGAATTCGAACCCGCGCCCCTTGCGGATGATGAAAAGCTGGCCATCGATCTGAAGATCCTGTTCGATTTCGATCGGGCCGTGATTCAACCGGCTTATTATCCCAATTTAAACAAAATCGGCGCCTTCATGCGGGATTATCCGGAAACCCGGGCGGTCATCGAAGGTCACACCGACGATGTCGGGTCTTTGTCTTACAACATGAAGCTCTCCTGGCGCCGGGCTGAAAGCGTCCGCCGGTACCTCATCCAGAACTTCGGCATCGCTCCCGATCGGCTTGAAGCGCGGGGATACGGCAAATCCGTGCCCATCGCAGACAACGCCACCGAGGAAGGCCGCCAAAAGAACCGCCGGGTGATTCTGGTGGTCTCCAACGGAAACGGCGCCGAAAAAACCCGGATATTCCGGGAGGAATATAAAGCTCGGCCCCCCGAACAGGGTCCCGGAAAAGCGCCGACGTCACAGGAGTCGAAATTCCCTATAGATTCCGGAAAACCCGGGCAGACCCTTGAGGATGTACAAATCGACACCTCCGGCGATACGGTGACCGCTACCCTTCTCACCGCCGGAGCGGTGGCGAAGTATCATGTGTTTACCCTGGATGATCCCTACCGGGTGGTGATCGACCTGCCGGGCCGGTGGCAGCGGACCGGCGATAAACGGGTACTCGTCAACAAGGGCAATGTGCAGCGGGTCCGGTTCGGCGTCCATTCGGACAAACTCCGGGTGGTGCTGGATCTGAAAGGAAAACTGAAAGAGGAGCCCCGGGTCCGGACCGCCTCGGACGGGCTTCGGGTCAGCATGATCGGAGAGGACGGGGTGGCCCTGAGCAGCCGGTAGCTTCAAACAAGATGCACCCGCTTGCAAGCGGGTGCATCTTGAATGCAAAACGATTTGATTTTCACGAGAAAAACAAAAAAAGGCTTTCCGCGGATTTTCCGGAAAGCCTTGATTTCTTTTGGTGCCGGGGGCGGGAATCGAACCCGCATGGGCTTGCGCCCGGAGGATTTTGAGTCCTCTGCGTCTACCTGTTTCACCACCCCGGCGTTGGGGGTATTTCTATAGTGAATTTAGGCCGGCTTGTCAACCGTATTGCGCGGCGGGCGGCCGAGCGCTGTGAAAACCGCTGCTTCTGAAATCACCCCTTCCCGAAGAATTTTGGGCGCATCCTCGGTGACGTCCACCACCGTGGACCCGGTTTCGCCGGACAGGGGGCCCGCATCGAGAACCAGATCGGTCCGGGCCAAGATTTCGGGAGGCAGTGATGAGACGGTCGGGCAACCGGGCCGGCCCGACAGATTGGCGCTGGTGCCGGTAATGGCGCGGCCCGCGCCTTGAATCAATGCGCGGGCCACCGGATGGCCGCAGAGCCGAATGCCGATTTTACCGGTGCCGCCGGTCAGAACCTCGCTCACCTCCGGTCTGGCGTCAAAGATCAGGGTCAGCCGGCCGGGCCAGAACCGGTCCATGAGCCGGTGGCCGGTTTCGGGGATGGTTTGCGCCCATCGGGCCAGCGATTCCCGCTCATGAACCAGGATCAGGATCGGTTTTCGGCGGCGGCGCTGTTTGATGTCATAGATCCGTGCCACCGCCTCGGTATGGTGGGCATCCGCCCCCAGGCCGTAGAGGCAGCGGGTGGGAAAAACCACTGTGCCGCCGCTTTGAAGGATTCGGACCGCCGCCGCAATCGAATCCGGATCCGGAAATTGCGGGTCGACGGTTTGAATCTTAGAGCGGCTGGTCAAGCTTTTCGGCCTTTTTTTCCACCTGGCGGGCCAGGTCCGCCTTATAGGCGGTGAGCATGTCGGCGATCTCGGGATTCGACAGCGCCAGAATCTGGGCCGCCAGAATGCCCGCGTTTTTAG
>JAABSQ010000519.1 GCA_011390315.1 Desulfobacteraceae bacterium | reverse complement strand
CAGGCCGGGAAACGGTCAGCCGGTCGGCATTTTCAAGGTCCCCCCCGGGGGCCGGTACTTCGGCGCCGATCACATACACCGGCCGCGGTAGCGAATCGGGAAGAAGATCCGCGGCCGCTTCGGCGGCCCGGCATAAAAAGGCGGTCCGCTCGGCGACGGTTTCGGGGGAGAGCCCGGAAGCCGGGTCATCCGCGCAAGGGGGGTTCGGGTCCAGATGGATTTTATTAAAACCGGCGGTTATGCACTCCCGGGCCAGCTGTTCGGCTTTGGCCAGAGCCGCTTGCGCCGGTTCATTCCGCCACACATACGGTCCCAGGTGGTCGGCTCCCAGCCGAAGGCGTCGGGGAGGGAGCCCCGCCGCGGTCGCCAGTTCAAGCACGTAAGACCGGAATCGAGCAGGCGTCATGCCGGTATACCCGCCGAAGGGGTTGACCTGGTTGGGGGTGGCCTCGATCAGCAGATCCTCTTCCGTGAAAACGGCCTCGGCCATGGCCGCCTTCAACACGCCCGAATGGGCCGAGCATACGGAGTAAACGCCGTTTCGCCGGGCTGACCGGGGGGCGTTTTTCAGGTTTTCAATCATATGAAACAGGTCCTCACGGGGCGGTTCAGGAGACGGTTGAGCGCCGGATTCGATGGCTGGAGCAGTAAACAAAATGTGCATCGAATCCGGAGAAATCAACCGGATGAACAAACCTGTCTAAAACGCGACCGTGGGATCGGACCATAAAAAAGATCCGGGGTGGCCGAAACGGTGATCGTGGCCGGATTACATTCCCCCGACCGCCGGTGCAAGCGCCACCTGATCTCCCTCGGACAGCCGGGTATCGAAATCGGCTTTCCTGCTGTTGACGAATACCAGCTTCACCGAATCCTCGGGTATGCTGAGCCGCAGCATAAGGGTATTGATATCGCTGCCCGCCTTTAAGTCGTAGGTCCGGCTGTCTTTGTAATCACAGGTCTCTCCATCGGCCAACGTGGCAAAACATTTCACGGCTACTTTCATGGGTTCCTCCTTTTCCGGGTTTTCATTGAACGGTAAAAGTTCGAATTACTCAAGTGAAAGGTGCTCACGGGCGTAAAATTATCAATGGGAGTTTAGTGGGGGGATTCTGTGGGTTGTAAACTGTTTACTTTCGCAGCATTAATGCGGTGCCGTAGGCCACGGCTTCGACGGTGCCGAACCCCTTGTGGGCGCGCTGGCCGATGTGCGCGGTTTCGATGCGGACATTGGTGATCATGGAGGCGCCCACGGCGGTCTCTTTCATCCGCAGCAGGGCTTCCCGGCGGGCCCGGTCGATGAGGGATTCATAGGTGGTGATCCGCCCGCCGAAGAGATTCCGAATGAGGGCCGCCATCGCCTTGAACAGGTCGATGGAGATGACCACGTTTCCGCAGACCAGTTCGGCCCCGACAATAGCGTCGGGATCAACCTTCGGATCGGCCATGGTGACCGCCGGCAGGTGGCGGTAGGAACGCTCCCGCCGTTTAATGGACCGGTAGTGGTTCTTTTCGATTCCCGCCCCGATCAGATAACAGATGAAATAGCCGATGAGAATCAAGGCGGGAAACAGAACCGGATTGGGAATCAGTTCCATGAATCGGTTTCCCCCCTATTCGATTCGTACGGCGGTTCCGTATGCATAGAGTTCTGCCGCGCCCTGGGCCACGGAAGAGGTGGAAAACCGGATGTTGACGATGGCGTTGGCCCCCAGCTCCCGGGCCTGGGCCTTCATCCGCTCCACCGCCTCTTCCCGGGATTCCTGCAGGAGCTCGGTATAGGCGGTCAGTTCGCCGCCGAAAAGGTTTTTAAGGGAAGCCAGGATGTCTTTGCCGATATGTTTGGCCCGAATGGTATTGCCCGATACCAGGCCGTAGTGTTCGACGATTTCCCATCCCGGTACGAGTTCAATGCTGGTCAGGATCATTTCGTCGCCGGAGAGTTTTCGCTGCCGCAGTTTCCGGCGCATCTGGGTGGTCTTGAACCCCTGAATGTCCACCCCGCAGTTGATGCATTTTTCGCCGCGCTTTTGTTTGTACTTGCAGGCCGGGCAATGGATCATGTCGGCTTCCACGGATTCGACCGCCTCCGGATCGAGCACCGCGCCGCATTTCAGGCATTTTTCCGCCTGCCGCTGCTTGTATTGGCAGGAAGGACAATAGATCAGCTCCGACGGATCGGCCGGTTTGATCGGCTCTTTTTCATCGGGTTTGGCAGGGGGCGTTCCCGGGGGTGTCGATGCCGGTCGGGGCGGCGGGGTTTCGGGAGGTGATTTTTCCGGCGGCGCTTTGGGTGGGGGTTCCGCCGGCCGGGTCGGTTTGGCTTTTACCGGCGGGGTCTTCGGGGGGCCCGCTTCGGAGGTATCGATTTTGCCGCCAAGGGGTGGTTCGATTCTGCACAGTGCCCCGGCCCGAATGAACGCCGCCCGGTATTTTTCGGCGGTGGGGCGGGGCATGTCTTTTTTGATCACCACCGGTTTTCCGGCAAACAGCGGTTCGATTCCCTTGACGTCTTTTTTGAGAAGCGATGCCAGGTTCTTCTTGACCTCGGCGGCGCTGTGCCCCTCGGCGATGTTCCCCTCGAAAATAAGCGTGTAGGTTAGATCGG
>JAABSQ010000518.1 GCA_011390315.1 Desulfobacteraceae bacterium | reverse complement strand
TGGGCGTCAGGGCGGTCATCGCCGAGTCCTATGAGCGGATTCACCGAAGCAACCTGGTCGGCATGGGGGTGCTGCCCCTTCAGTTCAAAGAGGGTGAAGGATGGGAAAGCCTCGGCCTGAAAGGCGACGAGGTCTTCACCGTCACCGGGGTGAAGGACATGAGCCCGCGCAAGACCGTGAAGGTGACAGCCCGGAAAACAGACGGCGCCGGGGTCGAATTCGAAGCCGTCGCCCGCCTCAACACCGACATCGACGTGGCCTATTTCGAACACGGCGGAATCCTGCCCTACGTGCTTCGCAAGCTGATGCAGGAGTGATACTCAAGCCCTCATTCAGGGGGCTTTCCTGAATTCAGCCGGTGGCTTCAGCCACCGGCCCTGTTCCAGGGGAATTTTTTGTTTCGAGGGCCGCCATTCTGATCTCCGGAATAAAAAACGGTGATGATTTTCCGGCTTCGCCTACTTATATTGCAAAGGGATCAAAAAACATTCATTCCAAAAAATGAAAGCCAGGTGAACGCCATGAAAAAAATACCGATTTACATCCCCCTCATCATCGTCCTGATCGCCGCCGCGCCGGCGGCGGCCGATTTCGATCATCAGCACAGTACCTGGGACCGGCTTCTGAAGGAACACGTGAAGTGGATTCAGGACGGCGCCGCATCGGTGGCGGATTACGCCGGTTTTCAAAAAGATCGGGATACCCTTCGCCGATACCTGGATCAGCTTTCCGGGGTCTCCATGGACACCTTTACCTCCTGGAACCAGGACCGGCAGCTGGCCTTTTTGATCAACGCCTATAACGCCTTCACCATCGAGCTGATCCTGACCGAATACCCGGATCTCGAATCCATCAAGGATCTCGGCTCGTTTCTGACCAGTCCTTGGAAAAAGAAGTTCTTCACCCTGTTGGGCGAAAAACGCCACCTCGACTGGGTCGAGCACGACATGATTCGACAAGACGGTTTGTACAACGATCCTCGCATCCACGCGGCGGTCAACTGCGCCTCCATCGGGTGCCCGGCTCTGCGGGATGAGACGTTTACGGCCGAGAAGCTGGACCGGCAGATGGAGGATCAGATGCGGCGGTTTCTTCGGGACGAGAGCCGAAATCGATACAATCCCGAGACCGGCGAGCTGGAGGTGTCCAAGATTTTCGACTGGTACCGGGAGGATTTCAACCGGGGTTGGATGGGATATGATTCTCTTCAGGGTTTTTTTGCGGATTACGCCGATCTGTTGGCCGATAAACCGGCGCATGTGGAAAAAATCCAAAACCGGCAGGTCGGGATCTCCTTTCTGGATTACGACTGGGCCTTGAACGATATCCCCTGATGGTGAAATCCGATTCGGTTTTAACCCGGTCGATACCGCTGCTCGCCCGAGGGAAGGGCTGGCTGGCGGTGGACAAACCGGCTGGATTGACGGTCCACAACCGGCCGGGAAAGGATCTCTGCTCGATACTGGCGGATGGATGGAAGGATGATCCCTTCGCCCGGGAGACCGGGTATGATCCGTCATATGGAATTCATCCGGTTCACCGGCTGGATCGGGAGACCAGCGGGGTGATGCTGCTGGCCTGGGACAAAACCGTTTTGGGGGAGTTGTCTCTACAAATGCAGTCCGATTCTACCCGGAAACGCTATGCGGCGATCCTGCACGGCCGATTGCCGGTTTCCTCTGATCCGGAGGAATGGATTGAATGGGACCGGCCCCTGACCAGGTCCGCCGGGGGGAGACGGTATCCGTCGGGGAAGGGAAAGCGGTTGCCGAGCTTTACCCGGGTCCGGGTGATCCGCCACACCGATCGATACACCCTGGTCACCTGTGAACTGGAAACCGGCCGAAAGCACCAGATTCGCAGACATGCCAAGCTGGCCGGCCACGCCGTGGTCGGGGATGACCGATACGGCACCAGACGATCCGTGGAATATCTGAAACAGAAAGGGTTTGATCGCCTGGCGCTCCATGCCCGGTCTTTGACGATCCGTTTGCCCGGGGAATCCTCACCCCTGGAGATTCGATCCCCGGCCCTGCCCCAAGCCATGCAGTCTTTGCTGGATGAGTGAGGTATGGCCCGATCGGATAAGCCCAAACCCCTTCCGGATGATATCCGCCTCGCCATCGAGCGGCTGAAAAAAGTCCACTCCGGCGTCACCCACAACATCAACCCCGAGGTCTTGTCCCGCCTGCCCGCCAGCGTCCTGCGGACCGTGTTGAAGTTGAGAAAAGACTCCAAAAGAATGAACACGCGCATCACCGCCGCCGCCAAAATCAAAACCGCCCACCCGCGAAAAAAAGAGCTCATCCGGATCGACG
>JAABSQ010000517.1 GCA_011390315.1 Desulfobacteraceae bacterium | reverse complement strand
AAATCCATCCCGATGAAACCCTTCGGGCCAGCCTTTCGCCGGAAGAAATGAAAGAATTGATTTATCGAAAGTGTGAGCCGGAGGATGAGGATGGATTGGAATGAAGCTTTCGTCGGAGGGGTTTCCTTTTCATTTATGGTTGGCGGGATTTGGATTTAAGCGGGATAGCTTATGAATAGCATTCATTTATTTGACAATGCTTTAAATGATGGATATGGTATTCTGACAGAATAGGGTTGGTATTCGGGAGATAGACTTTTCGATGAACCCGCAAACTTGGAGGATGATAT
>JAABSQ010000516.1 GCA_011390315.1 Desulfobacteraceae bacterium | reverse complement strand
GAATAACCCGCTTGATCCGCGTCTCGAACCCGGTCTCCGGGTTCGAGACCTTCTCCCTGTCTCGCAACAGCGGTACCGATATAAATCGCGGTGACTTTTGTGAATGAAAAAAACTTCAAAATTGTCTGTGAAAATGTTTGGAAGGTGTTCGGACCCAACCCGCAGCGGATCATCGAAAACTGGTCCGAATACCAGGATATGGATAAGGTTCAGAGGCTCGATGAAACCGGCTGTGTGGTCGGCGCCCGGCAGGCCGACTTCAAGGTGGAACGAGGTGAAATCTATTGTCTGATGGGCTTGTCCGGCAGCGGAAAATCGACCCTGCTTCGTTGTGTGAACCGCCTGCACGAGCCGACGGCCGGAACGATATCGATTGATGATCAGGATATCACGCAATTAACCCAAAACCAGTTGCGGGAATTCAGACGGGCGAAAACCGGCATGGTCTTTCAGCACTTCGCCTTGCTTCCCCACCGCAAAGTGATCGCCAATGTGGCGTTCGGTCTGGAAATTCAAGGCGTATCCAAAGCGGAACGGGAACAATCCGCATTGGAAGCCATCGAGCTGGTGGGACTCAAAGGCTGGGAAAACAGCTATCCCTACGAACTCAGCGGCGGCATGCAGCAACGCGTCGGGCTGGCCCGGGCTCTGGCCCCGGACCCCGAAATCCTTCTGATGGATGAAGCCTTCAGTGCTTTGGATCCTTTGATCCGGCGCCAGCTTCAGGACGAATTCGTCAGCCTGATTAAACAGGTTCAGAAAACCATTCTTTTCGTGACCCATGATCTCAACGAAGCCCTGCGCATCGCCGGGCATATCGCCATCATGAAAGACGGCGCCATCGTTCAGCAAGGCCGGCCGGCGGACATTGTGCTGCATCCGACGCCCGGGTACGTGGAAGAATTCGTCCGAGATCTGCCCAAGATCAAATTCATCACCGCACACGACATCATGGAAAGCCCCGACCCTTGGCTACAGAGCAAAGACATGACCTTGGAGTCGGTTCGAAACAACATGGAAGAAGCCAGAGACCGGTTCAATTTTCTGGTGGATGAAAACAACCGGGTGATCAAAATCATCGATTATTATCGGCTCGGTGAAATAGAGACAGACCCGCAATCCCCTTGCCCCCCGGATGCATACCCGTGTCGATTTCCATTGGAAACGGCGACGACGAATACGTTTCTGGAAGAGTTGTTGCAGCTGGGAGCGGATTCCAAAGTGCCGATCGTGGTCAATGACGACCAGGGACGGATCAAGGGCATCATCACCCGTGAAATCCTTCTGACGGCACTAACCTCGGCATAACCTATCAAGGAGCGGCATTTATGGAATTTCCGATCCGAATCCCCGTCGGACGCTGGGCCGACCTGTTCGTCACCTGGCTTACCGACCATTTTTCAACTGTCTTCGACAGCATCAAAGGGGTGGTCGAATTCATCCTGGTCAACATCAACTGGTTTTTCCAGGTCATTCCCTGGCCTGTGATGTTGATCGCCCTGACCGTCATCGCCTGGCTGGTATCGGGAAGCCGGGTGGCGGTCATGACATTCGTCTGCATTTTTCTGCTGGGCGCTTTGGATCTCTGGATGGAAGGAATGGCGACCATGGCGCTGGTTGCCACATCCGTGTTGGTGTCGGTGGCCCTGGGGCTGCCGACCGGCATTTTGGCGGCCAAATACAAACGGTTCGATACGGTGCTTCGGCCGATCCTGGACGGCATGCAAACCATCCCCAGTTTCGTGTATCTTATCCCGGCCATCATGTTTTTCGGCATCGGGAATGTGCCCGGCATCCTGGCCACGGTGATTTTCGCCCTGCCGCCCATGGTCCGTCTGACCAGCCTGGGAATCCAGCAAGTCGAGCACGAAGTGGTGGAAGCGGGTCATGCCTTCGGCTGCACTCCGAGGCAGCTGTTGTTCAAGATTCAGCTGCCGCTGGCGGTCCCCAGCATCATGGCCGGGGTCAACCAGACGGTCATGATGGCCCTGTCCATGGTGGTCGTAGCGGCCATGATCGGGGCCGGCGGCCTGGGCGGCAAAATATTGTACAGCATTCAGCGGATCGATTTGGGTGTCGGCATCGAAGCGGGGCTGGGCATTCTGTTTATCGCCATGGTGCTGGATCGAATTCTCCAGGGCCTGACCAAAAAACAGCAGCAGGCCCTGATTCGGAATGAGAGATGAGGGAATCAGCATTGCCGTAACCGACATCCGCCGGGTTAAGGAGCGAAGAATCCACACCGCACCTCATCTTCCCGCCTTATGGCGGGCGTCATCGATCCAGCCGGAAATTCCAACTCGCCTTATACCGCTTCGGTAACCCGGTCGCAGAGCACCCGAGAAAGAACAGTTTGCCGAAAATTGGCCGGGTTGGGTGCAACAATCCCACCCGGCAAGCCTCTGGTTCCGGAAATCGGGAATCCGATTGACACCTCCTTTGTTTACGCATATTTTTTACGTAAACAAGGAGACGATCATGAAAACCGCAACCGTTGGGGAAATCCAGAAGAATTTCAGTAAATTTTTAAATGAAATCACGACCGGTGAAGAAATTACCATTACCCGCCACGCCAGGCCGATCGCCCGATTGACCGCATCGGGACCGAAAGACAAGAT
>JAABSQ010000515.1 GCA_011390315.1 Desulfobacteraceae bacterium | reverse complement strand
GGCCTCGGCCATCAGGGCGCTGAAAGCCGAAATACGACGGACATGGCCTGCGGTTTCATGATCTCTGGACTCCAGAGCGGTGAGAAGCTTGACGATGGTCTCCTCGTGGGTCTCCCGAATCATCCGGGTCTGGCGGCGAACGATTTTTTCCAGGCCGGCGCTGTAATCCCGCAAACTTCGTTCCAGCCGAACCGTCCGCTCCCCTACAAATACCCGCGCCCGAAGCTCCTCCGGGTCAAAGGGTTTGACCACGTAGTCATCCGCACCGATATCGAAGAGCCCAGAAACCAGATCTCCCTTTTCCCCCCGTGCGGTAAGGATAAGAATGTAGACATAGGGCAGACCGCTGCGGCGAATTCGGCGAACCAGTTCGGGCCCATCCATGCCGGGCATCATCCAGTCGGTGATGACAAGATCGACCGAATGGGTCAGGAATATCTCCAGGGCCGCGTCTCCGTCCGGGGCCGCCGTGACCTGATGATTCCATTTTTCCAGAAAGGTGGTCAGCTTGTGGCGGATGACGGCGTCGTCATCTACAACCAGTACATTCAATTTTTTTCCTTTTCCATTTCCATTGTATTTCGAAGTCGTCGCTCCAGTTCAGTGACCTCTTCGGCCAGAGACCGGTAGAGGTCTTCGGAATCGGACAGATCTTTTCCGCGGCCCATCTCTTCTAGTGCCCGGGCCTTGAGCGCCGGGGATTCCGCTCGAAAATTTCCGAGCATTCCCTTGAGGGCATGGGCGGCACGCTCCATGCCCTCGGCATCTCCCTTCGCCCGTTTGTCGCCGATATTTTTCAAGAGAGCCGGGTATTCGGAAATGAAGATGTATACACATTCTCGAAAGAGATTCCAATCCTGATCAAAATCCTCGAGCAGCAGGTTCATTTCCGGGAAAAGCTTTTTATCCGCGGTCACCTGCGGGGCGATCGTATCCGCTGCAAAATCGGAAACCAGGGTTTCAATGGCCGCGAATAATGCGGAGGAGGAGACCGGTTTGGATACATATTCGTCCATGCCGGCCTTCAGACATGCCTCGCGATCGCCCTTCATGGCGCGTGCGGTCAGGGCGATAACGGGGATATGGCCCCCGGTTTCGCGTTCTCTCTCCCGGATGGCCGCCGTGGCTTCATATCCATCCATCACCGGCATCTGAATGTCCATCAGAATAAGATCAAAATCATCTTTTCCCAGGGCGGTCAAGGCTTTTTTGCCGGTATCCACCACGGTCGCCTCATGGCCCCACCGGTGTAGCAGACGTCGGAAGTAGGTCTGGTTGAAAGGGGTATCCTCGGCTACCAAAATTCGAAGGGGGCGGGCCGAGTTTTTGGCCTGGACCGGAGCGGCTCCAGGCGGCGGGGCTGTTACGGCGGTTTCCCCTTTTACTGCAGGTATGACGGCATCCAGGAGGTCCGACGGGCGCACCGGTTTTCGGAGGACCCCTGCGGTCTTCTCATGAAAACCGGCCCGGTTTTTTCTCCGGGCCATCGCCATCGTCACCAGAACTTGAATGGGCGAATTCTCCCTCTGATGAATCCATTGAACCAGAGCGGCGCCTTCTTCGTTCGGCAGATCCCCGTCCACGATCGCCAGGGTAAAAGGATTCCGGTCCTCTTCGGCCGATAAAATCTCCTGCCTAGCCGATTCTTCTCCCCCGGCAGGGGTGGGAATCATTCCCCAGCTTTCCAGAATTTCTCCGATGATTTTCCGGCAGGAGGCGTTGTCATCCACCACGAGTACCCGGATTCCGGTCAGATCCATATCGTAAAGCAGTTCGGGGCCGAGGGAAGGAACCGCAGCTGAGAACCAGACGGTAAAATGGAAAGTGCTGCCGTGGTCGGGTCGGCTTTCGATCCAGACGGTACCCCCCATCAGTTCTACCAGCCGGCGGGAAATGGCCAGGCCGAGACCGGTGCCGCCGAACCGGCGGGAGGTACTGCCGTCCGCCTGCTGAAAGGGATTGAATATCTGTTCCTGAACTTCCGAAGGGATGCCGATACCGGTGTCCCGCACCGAAAATCGAAGAAAAGCGCCGGAATCGGACAGATGGTCGCATCGGACGGTGACGATGACTTCCCCGGAATCGGTGAACTTCACCGCATTTCCCACCAGATTGAGGATGACCTGTCGAAGCCGCGGGCCGTCTCCCCACAACCGGTCGGGAACCTCCGGAAGCACCCGATAGGCCAGTTCAAGCCCTTTTAAATGGGCGTTGGCCGCCATAATGCGAAGGGATTCCCCCAGAAAATCCCGAAGGGGAAATTCGATGGTCTCCAGTTCCAGTTTTCCGGCTTCGATTTTTGAAAAATCGAGAATATCGTTGATCACCGATTGCAGGGCATAGGCCGCCGATCGGGCCACATCCATATCAGATCGCTGTTCCCGGGACAATTGAGTGTCCAGCACCAGTTCGATCATGCCGATGATGGAGTTGAGCGGGGTACGGATTTCGTGGCTCATGTTGGCCAGAAATTCACTCTTGGCCTGGCTGGCGAATTCGGCCGCCATTTTGGCCTGACGCAGGGCTTCATCTTTTTTCCGCTGGGTGACGTCTCGAATCACCCCCCGGAAACCGGCCGGTTCTCCGTCGGTCGACCGAATCAGGGATAAAGAGGTTTCCACA
>JAABSQ010000526.1 GCA_011390315.1 Desulfobacteraceae bacterium | reverse complement strand
TTCGGGGAGACGGAAAAAAACCTGCGGAATTCTCTCAAAACCGCCGAACTGATGGCCCCCTGTGTGCTCTGGGTGGATGAAATCGAGAAGGGGGTGGCCACCGGAGACCACGACAGCGGCACCTCCCGCCGAGTGCTCGGGACCCTGTTGACCTGGATGTCGGAGCGGAAAAAATCGGTGTTTATCGTGGCCACCTCCAACGACATTTCGGCCCTGCCCCCGGAACTGGTCCGCAAGGGCCGCCTGGACGAAATCTTTTTCGTGGACCTGCCCGACCCCGACTCCCGAAAAGAAATCTTCAGGATCCATTTGACCAGGCGCAAGCAGAAACCCGAAAATTTCGACCTCACCCGATTGGCCGATGCCACCCAGGGGTACTCCGGCGCCGAAATCGAACAGGCGGTGGTGGCGGGGCTCTATCAGTCGGTGGCCAAGGGCGTTCCCCTGTCTACCGACCATCTCCTGGTGGAAATCGAAAACACCCGTCCGCTCTCGGTGGTCATGGCCGAGCAGCTCGCCGGGTTGAGGCGGTGGGCCGCCCAGCGGACGGTGGCGGCGAATTGATTCCGGTTACCTTCTGTTGGGAGAGGAGGGCATCCCGCCTTCAGGTGATTTTTTGAATGTATTGAAGCTTTTTCATTTTGATTGCCGGAAAGGAGGTGATCTGTCGTGAAATTCCCCTATGGCATATGCGACTTTAAGGAAATCATTACGGGAAATTACTTCTATTGCGACCGAACCGACCGTATACCGCTTCTGGAAAGGGGGAAATATTCCCTGTTTATCCGGCCCCGGCGGTTCGGTAAAAGTCTGCTGCTGTCGATGTTGTTCAATTATTACGATGTGGCAAAAGCCGATGAATTCGATGCCTTGTTCGGTGATCTCGAAATCGGGAAAAATCCTACTCCTTTGCACAATCAGTATTTTATCCTTCAATGGGATTTTTCATGCATAGATCCTTCCGGAAATGAACCGGAGATAAAACAGGCCCTCCACGACCATGTCAATGCATGTATAAAGGATTTCAAGGTCTATTACCGAGATTTTTTGAAGATGGACATCGAAGTGGATTCCGGAAATTCACTCAATTCGATTCACTCCTTGATCACCTCGGTTCGAATGTCCGGACGTCCTGTTTACCTCTTGATCGATGAATATGACAACTTCGCCAACGAGGTTATGATGGGAGTTCAAAAGCGACATCAGAAAAGGTATGAAGCCCTGGTGTATGAAGAAGGGCCGCTTCGGACCCTTTTCAAGGTCGTAAAATCTTCTACCAGCCAATCTCTGTTCGACCGGATTTTCATCACCGGGGTTTCACCGGTGGTCATGAGCGACATTACCAGCGGCTACAATATCGCCAAAAATATCTATGTTAAAGCGGCCTTTAACGATTTGTGCGGGTTTACTCATGCCGATGCGGGAAAGGTGATTGACTCGGTTGCGGAGGAGCCGGTTTATAATCCTACCCTGACGCTCTATTTCATAGATGCTTTTTATGAAACCCGCGCATACCCGAGAAATATGCTGGATACGAATCTGGCCATGGATGCGGGCAAACTCGAATATATTTCACAAATTCCCAATGGCGGACAACTGCTTCTGAACCTGATGCGAAACGATCATCGGGTGGTGATTACCGAACCGGCCGACCGGTTCGGGATTCGGGAAATGGTGACGGATCAGAGCAAAGATAATACCTTCATGGTCTCCTTCCTCTATTATTTCGGAGTTCTCACCATCAGCGGTTTAACGGAGGCCGGCGAGGTTTCCCTGGCGGTGCCCAATCTGGTGATGAAAAAGCTCTATGTGGAGAGACTTCAATTCGCCTTCGCCGGTACGCGGTGGTCTCCCTCGGGTTCGAACGAATCTGGTGGTCCGAGGTGAACGGGGATTGAAGGGCGTGATCGCTTGAGGGTCAGCAGGGACTCTTCAAAGGCGTTGACCTGCCGGCGGAGCGACTCCGTGATCTTTTTGGCGGGAGGGCTCGCGGAAAAGGCTTTGGAATAGGATAATTCCGGTTTTTCTGATCGCATTCACCGGGTTTGATTCGTTTTTCATTGACAAAAACTCATTTCTCATATAAGGGATACTATTGATGCTGAATCTTGAATGCTTATCACACACACACTGGTTCGCGTTCTGAAAAAAGAAGCGGATAACGGTGATTCGGGGAGGCGGGAGTAAATGGAGCAGTCCGATAACGGTGCGCTCGAAGATAAAGGGATGCAGGCCTACGGGAGACTTGCTACGGAGCTGAACAAAGCGCTTGCGGAAATCCGCGATGCTCTGGCCGCCCATTCCGGATTGCTTCCGGAAGGACGCCTGAAGGCCCTTGACGCTCTGCTTTTGGAATTCGCCGACCGGCGCATTCGGGTAGCCTTTTACGGAGAGGTGAAGGCCGGAAAATCGACGCTCATCAATGCCGTGGCCGGCCAGGAACTGTCTCCGGTCGCATTCGGTCCGCTTACCTCCATACCGGTCCGGATCACATGGGGAAAGCAAGACGGCTGGTGGGTGGGAGAACACCGTTTCGACAATATATCGGCTCTACATGAAGTCATGAAAGAGGTGCCGAAGGATGTCCGAGAGGTGGTGGTCGAAACCTCGGCGGACCTGCTTCAGCTCGGCGGTCAGGTGGACCTGATCGACACCCCGGGCGTCGGCGGTCAGGACCGGTTCGATCTCATCAGCGCCGATACGCTGAAATCTCTCGACACCGTCGTCCTGGTGGTCCGATATCCGGGGCTTTTTACCAAATTTACGCGTCATATCATGAACGAACTGCAAAACGATATCGGAAAGCTGTTCGTGGTCTGGAATCTCGATACAAGTTGCGCCGAACTGGCGGCCGATGAGCGGGAGCGCCATGCCGAAACCCTTCAGGAACAGGTCGCCGGCGCAAATGAACTGCATCTGGTCGATGCCCGCGAGGGGTTGCGGGCCGCGCAGGCGGGAGATCAAAATAGAACCCGTTCCTCGGGACTGGCCGATTTCATTACTGCGCTCGGGGCGTTCGCATCTTCGGAGAAACGAGAAGTCGCGGCCCTGCGGGAAGCGGCCAAGCGGGGAAATTTCTGGCTCTCGGAGGCGCTCCAGGCCCTCAGCAGACGCCGGGCCGGGCTGGAAGAATCCCTGAAAACCACGCGGGCATTGCTGGCGGACGTCAAGAGACGTTCGGATGCGGAAACCGAGACCGCCCGGAGCAGCTTTTCGGCTTTTCAGGGCGAGGTCGCCGCTGCCGAAAGGGAACGGAAGTCCGCAGCCGAGAATTTCGCCGACCGGCTGCGCAAAGAGATCCGCTCGGCCCGCCGTTCCTGGATTTTTTCGGCGGATCAGCAGGAGCTGGAAAGATCGGTGCGGGCCGCAGTCGATGCGTATGCGGATGATGTCGAGGCGGCCTGCCGGGATTATGTCAGAACCTTGCAGAGTTCCGGGGAACGCTTCGGAGCGGAGGCGCCGGTCACCCCTCGACCGCGCACGGTACCGCTCCCCGAACCGCTCATCGCGGAAGATCGAATCGGCCTGGCCACCCGAGGCCGGGGGCAGATGATCAAACGCATGCTGCTCTTCAGCTGGTGTCTGCCCGGCATTTCGGAGCTGAAAGGCCCCAAGATATCGGAAGATCTCGCATCCCAGGCCGGATGGGCGAAGGAAATGGCCGATGCCGCCGAAAAAGCGGTCCGGTCCGTACTCGAGAAACGACTGGCGGATATCGCCGGTCGCAGCCAAAAGGAAATCGAGGAGATCAAGAGCCGCACCCTGTATGAGGCCGAGGAGGCCGAACTGGAAGCGCTTCGAAAGCACGTGCCGATGGTGGATGAAGCCCGCGCCCGGGTGATCCGGATCACCCGGGAGGCTCGATCGCTTTTCGGGTAGTCGGGTTTTGTCGGTTCGCTCGGTCGGCGACTGCTTCTGGATACCGTGAGTTACCGGAGGGAGAGGGTGCCTGTAGGCTGAAGTCATTGTATCCGTGTGCAGCGATTCTATGGGTGGAAGAATATAAATATGACAAATAATCCCACCATAAGGGCCAAGGGGAATAAAGCCGGGGAGAACAAGGTCAAAGAGCAAAAGAAAAGTCTCGATCCCCGGAAAGTAGATCATCCGGTCATTGCAGATGCCGCAGCAAGGGGTGATAGGCATACCGAGCAGCAGGACCGGTCCAGACAACCCCGTCGGCTTCGAACGGTTTATTTCCGGCATCGCGGTCTCTTTTTGCAGGCCGTTATACTCATGACCGTCTGGCTTGTCTTGAGCGGGCATTACGATCTTCAGCATATTCTTTTCGGAGTCGTTTCCGTGGCCCTGGTCGTCTCGCTCAATTACCGAATGCATCGGGTCCCTCTGGCCCCGGGCGAACAACCCGGAAGCCATCACATCATCATTCACCGCCTGATCATCTATCTCTTCTGGCTGCTGTGGCAGATCATCCAGTCCGGGCTGTATGTGGCCTACATCGTTTTGCATCCCCAGATGCCGGTCAACCCCATGCTGGTGCGTTTCAAATCGAGACAACCCAATGTTCTCGCCCGGGTCATCCTCGGCAATTCCATCACCCTGACGCCGGGGACCATCACGCTCGAGATCGACGGGGACGAATTCACGGTCCACGCCCTGAACGAAGACACCGAAAAGGCGCTGATCTCCGGCGACATGGAGGCCCGGGTGGGACGGCTCTACCTTTCCGAGTGCCGTTCCAAGGACATGTGTACCGACGTAGAACTGATCACCTCCGGACGAGGACGCTGATGGATATCTTTTTCATTATTATCGCCCAGGTTCTGTGCATCATCCTGCTCATTCCTTTTTACCGCGTCATTGTGGGGCCGACCGTTTTTGACCGACTGCTCGGAGCGACGGCGATCGGCAGTAAGATCCTCACCCTTGTCCTGCTCATCGGATTCATGTTCGACCGAATCGACATGTTTATCGACATCTCTCTCGGCTATGCCATTCTCAATTTCGTCGGGGTGATCGCCATGGCCAAGTATTTCAAGACATCCGCCAGGTTTTGCCGACTATGATGACCCTTCTCTTTCACATTCTCGCTGTTCTGCTCATGCTCGGCGGGGTCTTTTTCATGCTCGTGGGCAGTATCGGCCTCAACCGCATGCCCGATTTCTATACCCGGTCCCATGCGGCGGGAAAAGTGGACACCCTGGGGATCATGATGTTTCTGGCCGGAATGATGGTTTTCGAGGGGTGGACGATCAACAGCGCCAAACTGCTGCTGATCATCGCCTTCGTGGCCCTGACCAGTCCGGTGGCCACCCACGCCCTGACCCGACGGGCGTTGCTCATCGGACTCAAACCCTGGTACCGACCCAAAAAGGACAGGGGCGACTCCCATGCAATGGCAGATTGAGATCCTTCTTTATATCATTCTGATCGTCGCCGCCCTGAGCGCCCTGGGCATTCGGAACCTCCTGGCGGCCGTGGTCATTCTGAATATTTTCAGCTTCATGAGCGCCTCCATCATGGTCTCCATGGGAGCCATCGACGTCGCTTTCACCGAGGCCGTGGTCGGCGCCGGCGCCGTGGGTGTGTTCAATATCCTGGCAATCCTCAGGACATCCAGAAAGAGCCTAGATTGAAAGCATTCCATATCATCCTCCTGGCATCCTTCGGATGCCTGCTCATGGCAGCGGCTGCAGGGCTTCCCCCCAGGGGAGACCTTCATGCCCCGGCCCATCTTCTGGTCAACCCCGCGGGCGCCCCGGTGGCGGGGGCCTACTACATCCAGCATGCCTACAAGCATGCCGGGACCCCGAACATCGTCACCGTCGTCCTGGCCGACTACCGGGGATTCGACACCCTGGGGGAGACCCTGGTGGTGTTTACCGGGGCGATCTCCGTTCTCTTCATTCTCCGTCGAAGAAGGCCATGAAAACTCCGTCGGGAAGCCCGATCATTCAGGTGGCCGCCCGGGGACTGGTTCCGGTGATCCAGATCATCGGCCTCTATGTCTTCTTTCACGGCCATTACAGCCCCGGAGGAGGGTTCCAAGGGGGGGTGCTTCTTGCGGCGAGTATTCTTCTGGCCCGCCTGTCTCTGGGAACCGAGGTCAGCCAACTCCTCTTTCCGGCCCGCAAGACCATTATCTTCAGTGCCTTGGGGGCCCTGATCTTTGCCGGAACCGGCCTGGCGGCCCTGCTCGCAGGAGGGCATTTTCTCAACTATGAATTTCTTCCATTGCCGGGGCTCGAGCCCGCCGAGCTTCGGAACTGGGGCATCCTGATCATCGAGTCCGGGGTGACCCTTACGGTGATGACATCCCTGATCGCCATCTACGACGAAATTATCGGGTGCTGACCATGCTTGAGTTAATCGAAGGATATTACGCCTATTTTTTTCTCATCCTGCTGTTTCTGATCGGACTCTACGGCATGATGATCAAGCGGAACCTGATGAAGAAAATCTTCGGAATGTCCATTGTTCAGACTTCGGTCATTCTTTTCTGGATCACCAGCGCTTTTAAGGAAAATGCCACGGTCACCGTTTTCGATCCGGGTATCGGTCTCGAAAACCCGGACCTGTACCTAAACCCGCTTCCCCACACCCTGATGCTGACCGCCATCGTCGTGGCCGTGGTCACCCTGGGGGTTTCTTTCGCCCTGATCATCGCCATCTATCGAAACTACGGCACCCTGGATGAACCGCGCCTGCTGGAACGGACACGATGAATCCGATTCAAATCCCGCTTCTCATTCCGGTCACATTCCTTTTCGCATCCCTGCTGACCCCTCTGGCGGGGCTGCTGGGGCGCTCCTGGGCCCATCTGGTCTCTCTGGCCGGGGCGGTCTTCGTCTTTTTTCTTTCTCTGAAGGGGCTGGGGGCCGCACTGGCCGAGGGTCCGCTCCGCTATTACGTGAGCGGCTGGCTGCCGCCGATGGGCATCGAATTCGTTCTCGATCCCCTGGCCGGGTTTCTGGAGGTCATCATCACCGGCATGACCGTTCTGGTCCTGATCTATGCCCGGAAAAGCGTGGAGATCGAAAACCCCGACAAGGCCGTTCCCTTCTACACGCTTACCATGCTCCTGATGACCGGCCTGAGCGGCATGGTCATTACCGGGGATCTTTTCAATCTCTATGTCTTCCTGGAGATCAGCGCCCTGGCCGGATACGCCCTGCTGGCGATCGGGGGCAAGCGGGCCCCTTTTTCCGCCTTCCGCTACCTGACCCTGGGCACCCTGGGAGCGGGATTTTATCTGATGGGGCTGGTCTTTCTCTTCATGACGACCGGGACCCTGAACATGGCGGACATGTCGAGGATGCTGCCTCTGGTCAACGGCAGTTTTACCGTTACCACCGGACTGATTCTGATCATTCTCGGGGCGGGGTTGAAAATGGGGCTCTTCCCGCTGCATACCTGGCTTCCCGACGCCTATACCAACGCCTCCTCGGCGGCCACCAGCCTGATTGCCCCCGTGGGCACCAAGGTGGCCGCCTATATCATGATCCGGATGCTGATCATTTCCGGCTTTCCACCGCTGATCGAACTTTTGACCTGGGTTGCGGCCGCGGGGATTATCGCCGCCTCGATTCTGGCCATTGCCCAGAGCGACATCAAGCGTATGCTGGCCTACTCCTCGGTGGCCAACATCGGCTATATCGCCCTGGGCATCACACTGGCCAACCCGCTGGCCTTTATCGGCGCCATGCTGCACATCCTCAATCATGCTCTCATGAAGGCCGTGCTCTTCTTTGCCGCCGGCGGCATTTTCATCAAGATGGGCACCCGGGACATCTTTCAACTGCGCGGGCTGCCCAAAAAGATGCCGTTTACCGCCGGGGCCATGCTCATCGCCGTGTTTTCCATGGTCGGCATTCCTCCCACCGGGGGTTTTTTTAGCAAGATTTATCTTATTTTTGGCGCTATCGAAGCCGGGACGTGGTTTTTTGTGGCCGTCATCCTGATCAGTACCCTGCTCAATTTCGTCTATTTCTTCCGCGTCATTCAGACCTCGTTTTTCAAACCTTATGAGAATGGGGGAACGACCGATGACGATGTAAAATACGAAAGCATGGAAATGGATGAGATGAGTCCCGGCATGCTTGTGCCCACCCTGATCATATCCGTGGTCATTATTCTGGTGGGTCTGTTCAACGGGGCCATCGTAGACAAGGTCATCACCCCCGGACATCCCTGGTTTTCAGGTTGACTGAAGGCCGCCCGTCAAATCAGAATACGACAGCATCCGGTCGATAATGCAGGAGAAATGATTTGGATACTCTATTTGCCTGGCTTTGTCTGATTTTTCCCCTGACCGGGGTCTTGGCGACTCCCTTCCTGGCCCGTATCGGTCCCGCTTTCCGGGATTACGGCTCGGTCTTCTTTTCATTTCTGACAGCGGTCTCTGCGATGATGCTTCTGCCGCTGCTGCTTACCCCCGAAAAACTTCCCCTGGAGACTTCGTATATCTGGCTCGACACCCCTATCCGGGTCAATTTCGGGGTGCTCCTCGATACCCTCAGCATCGTCCTGGCCAATGTCGTGGCCGTAATCAGCTTTTTCATCATGGTCTATTGTCTCGGATACATGAAGGGGAACTCTTCAATCTTGCGTTTCTGGATGCTCATGAACGGGTTTATCGGCAGCATGCTCCTGCTCGTATTCGCCGACAATCTGCTGCTCATTTTTGTCGGCTGGAAACTGGTCGGGGTCTGCAGCTACGGGCTGATCGGCTTCTACTACAGGGATGAAAAAAGATATTGGATCGGGGGGCCCGCACCCTTCAAATTCGATCCCCCCTCCGCCTGCGGTCTGAAGGCGCTGATGGTTACGGGGGTGGGGGATATGTTCATGCTCGGCGGAATACTGATCATGTACTATTATTCCGGAACCCTGGATGTCATGGCGCTGTACCGGACAGCCCCGGAATGGATTCCGCGGATGGCCGCCGCCCCGGGCATGATGATCCTGGTCAGCGTACTCCTGATCGCCGGGCCGGTGGGTAAATCGGCCCAGTTTCCCCTGATCGAATGGCTTCCCGAGGCGATGGCCGGTCCGGGTCCGGTATCGGCCCTCATCCATGCCGCGACCATGGTCAAGAGCGGTGTTTTTCTCGTGGCCCGACTGGTTCCCATTTTCTACTACGGCTATTGGGTGGCCGGCTCCCCGGAGGCCATGTATTTTTTCGTCATTGTGGCCTGGATCGGGGCGGTCACGGCCTTTATCGCCGCCAGCAAGGGGCTTGTCGCCCTGGAGCTGAAAAAAATCCTGGCCTACTCCACCGTCAGTCAGATCGGTTACATGATGCTCGCAATGGGCCTGTCCGGATTTCGGCAGGATCTTCTCGTCCATGGTTATACCGCGGGCGTGTTTCATCTGATGAGCCATGCCATGTTCAAGGCCTGCCTGTTTCTCTGCGCCGGAACCGTGATCCATTCGGCGCATTCGATCTACATTCATCAGATGGGCGCCTTGCGCCATTACCTGCCCTTTACCTGGGTTTTCATGACCCTGGCGGCCCTGTCCCTGATGGGGGTTCCGCCGCTGCCCGGGTTCTGGAGCAAGGACGCCGTACTCCTGGTCTGTCTCGAATCCCAACACTATATGCTCTTTGCCGTGGCCGTGGCCGCCGTGATCTGTACCTCTTTTTACACGGTGCGCCTGATCGGGATGGTCTTTTACGGCCGACCCAGCGATCATATCAGGGCACTGGAAGAAAAGTACAAGACCCTGGAAGAAAAACGCGCCCATCTGGGGGAAGGCTATCTCAGCCAGACCTCTGCCTGCGCCGCGCTGACGATAGGCATCGTGGTGTTCAGCATCTATGGCCTTCGGGTTGAGCATATGCTCCACGACCTGTTCGCAGATAACCTGGCCCATGGACTTGCCCTGCCCACCGTCGACCATACCGCCGCTTTTCCCCACCTGCTGGCGCCGGTTTTGTCCGTTGTCTGCGTGGCCGCCGGCGCGGTTCCGGCCTTTTTCTTCTATTTCACCGGAACCTGGAGCGTACAGACGGTCTTCCAACGATCCAACCTGATGAAGCTCATCCATATCTTTCTCTGGGAGCGGTGGTTCATCGACCGATTCTACAGCTGGTTTATCGTCGGCGGTATCAGGCGCATCTCCGTTTTTGTGGCTCGCATATGCGAAACCTTTCTCGACACCGTGATCCATAGGAAAATGCCCGGAGTGGTCACCCACGGCGGCAAGGCCCTGCTGGACTCCATTCATGCCGATGCCAGGGATTTATCGAACAACATCGCCTATATCCTGGCTACCGCCATCTTTTTCATTGTCGCAACCGTATGGTGGATCCGATGACAACCGCCCTTCTTCTCCAGATCGTTTTCATCCCCGCCCTGGCCTCTCTGTTTCTTTTTCTGTTCCGGTACCCACTCGGCAAAAAGGCCGGGTGGATCGCCGCCTTCAGCCTGATCTACACCACCCTTCTGCTGATCCTCGCCGGGTTCCGCATCTATCAGGATGCCCCCCGGATTTATGAGGAATATCTGCTGATCTCACCCAACATTTCACTGGGGTTCATGGCCGACGGGCTGAGCATCTCCGTGGCCCTGATCTCCAATATCCTCTGCCTGGCCTTGTCCCTCTTTTCCATCAGGTACATCGATTATCGAATCGAGTCCATCTATCAGAATATTGAGGAAAAGAGAGAAATCAGTTATTATACCCGATTCTACTATCTGTTTCTCTATTTTCCCATGGGCTTCATGGGGGTCTCCTTTTCCACGAACCTGATCGGCATGTATTTTTTCCTTGAGGTTCTGACCATCACCTTGTTTTTCCTGATGGCCTATTTCGGCTATATCGAACGGGTCAAGATCGCCATGATGTGTCTGCTCTGGGGTATTTTTTCGGCCTCCTTCTTTCTGGCCGGATCACTCATGGTCTATTCCCGGATCGGAAGCTTCGAAATCGCCCGGATCAGCGCGCTGGCGGGGGACCCCCTGACTTTCTGGATCATCACCGTTTTTCTCATCGGCCTCTTCGTCAAGATGGCGGTGTTCCCGTTCCATGTCTGGATGCCCTGGGTCCATTCCACCACCCCCACCTGCATTGCCGGGCTTCTTGCGGTTTACGCCAATATCGCCGTCTACATTATCGTCAGGGTATTGATTCTGCCCTTGTATGACGATTTCCAGATATTCGGCCCGATGATCATGGTCATGGCCCTGATCACCATGATCTATGGATCTCTGCTGACCATGGCCCAGACCGACATCAAGCGTGTGGCCGCCTGTTCGACCATCAGTCAGATCGCCTATTCGATGCTGGGGGTCGGTGCTTTGACCGCAGTCAGCCTCGAGGGCGGCATGTTCTTTTTTTTGAGCCACATCATCGGCAAGACCGTTTTCTTTTCCACGGCCGGCATCGTCGTCTATACCACCCACATTCGCGATATCAACAGCCTGGGCGGGTTGGCCGCCAAAATGCCGGTCACCGCCCTGCTGTTTATCTCCGGGGCCATGATGCTTTCCGGTTTTCCTCCCTTCAGCAGTTTTCCCGCCGAATGGATTCTGTTCACCGGTATTTTCGAACGGGGAGCCACGGACCAGCTGACTTTGGTGGTGGGCCTTACCGGGGTAATGGCCATCCTTCTGACCGTCGGCTACACATTCATGGCCGTCCGGAAGGTTTTTTTCGGTCCCCTGGCGGCGGACTTCGACCATGAATGGATCAAAGATCCTCCCTTGAGCATGTCGATTCCCATTATCTTCCTGGTCGTTCTGTCGGTCGCCATCGGGCTGTATCCCAAGATTCTCATGGATCTCATGGAGCCGGTCATCAGCGGAGCGATCGCCTTCTGATGACTTGCGGAGGAAACCTCCAGTGAACCCGCCCATATATCTCGATTACAACGGCACCACCCCTCATGACCCCGAGGTGATCGCGGCCATGATCCCCTTTTTGGAAACCGAATTCGGAAACCCGTCCAGCAGCCACTGGTACGGAAACCGGCCGAGAGAGGCGGTGATGACCGCGCGGACTCAGGTGGCCCGCCTGCTGGGTTGCGCCCCGAATGAAATCGTGTTTACCAGCGGGGGCACCGAGTCGAACAATTTCGCCATCAAAGGAATCGCCCATGCGCACCGGGAACGGGGAAACCACCTCATCACCAGCAAGATCGAACACCCGGCGGTGCTGGAGGTCTGCCGCCATCTGGAAACCGAGGGTTTCGAAACTACCTATTTGCCGGTGAACCATGAGGGGATGGTGAGCATCACCGATCTGGAGGAGGCGATCCGGCCGGAGACCATCCTCATCACCCTGATGCACGCCAACAATGAGGTTGGTACCATCCTGCCGATTGCGGATGCGGCCCGGGCGGCGAGAACCAAGGGAATCGTTTTCCATACGGATGCGGCCCAGTCTGCGGGCAAAATACCCACCCGGGTGAATGAACTCGGGGTGGATCTCTTGAGCATCGCCGGCCATAAACTCTATGCCCCCAAAGGGGTCGGGGCGCTCTATGTGCGGGAAGGCATTGCCCCTGAAAAATTCTGCCACGGGGCCGGTCAGGAGACGGGCAAACGGGCCGGAACCGAAAATGTTTTGGAAATCGTCGGCTTGGGCAAAGCCTGTGAGGTCGCCCACCGGGACCTTCAGAGGCATACGGTCCACATGCGGCGCCTGCGGGACCGGCTCCATGAGGGGCTGATTCGGGAATCGGGAGAGGTTCGCCTCAACGGGCATCCCGACCGGCGGCTACCCAATACCCTGAGCCTGTCTTTTCAGGGATTGCAGGCGAATGGCATTCTGGAGGCGATCGGCTCGGAAGTGGCGATCTCCGCCGGAGCCGCCTGCCATTCGGATTCCATGGAGGTCTCCCATGTGTTACAGGCCATGGCGGCGCCGCTGAGTTGGGCTGGCGGAACCCTGCGGTTCAGTGTGGGCCGGTTCACCACGGAGGCGGAGGTCGACCGCACCATTGCGGTGGTGTCCGAGGCGGTGAAGAGGCTCAAGGAAAAGGTGCTCCCGGTACCCTGATTTTTCTGGTGGTGGGGATCAACCGCTTCGCCGACCGGCTTCGGGAGGAGCTGAATCCCAAAATCGGAAAGGGGAGTGGACCGGCCGGGCCGCTTTTCGGGCGAACGGACACCACCTGGAAAGATCATTCACACCGGGTCGTCGGGTGTCATGACCGGGTTCGATTTTTCCTCCGCTCCCAGCATCTCGAGGAGCGTCTCCAGGGACCATAAAATGGTGGTGACCTTTTCCTTTTCCATCTGATTCAGACGTTCCAGGAACCGCTGTTGAAGCGGTGTCGGGGCCTGAGCAAGAAAGCGGTTTCCCGCTTCGGTGATCTCCACATGGACCTGCCGCCGGTCCCTGCTGATTCTTTTTCTTTCCACCAGTCCCCGACTTTCCAACCGATCCACGATTCCGGTCACGGTGCTGTTGTTCAAATGAAGAATGCGGGTCAATTCGCCGATGGAGACCGGCCCGCTTTCTCCGGCCCGCTGCAGACAGATGAGCTGTGGAACGGTGATATGGTGGTATTCCTGTATGTATTTTGAATGCTTCGACAGTTCACGGTTGATCTGCCGCAGCCGTGTGACAATTCGGGTGCTGATGTCTTCCGTCATGGTTTTCTTTTCGATAAATTGGTTCAATGTAAAAAGCCCCAAGCTTCTTTCTTAATAAATCTCACTATACTCTGTTTTTACATAAAAATCAACTTTCTGAATTCTTCGATTTTTCCACCGTCGGGCTTTGTTTGTTTTCAGTCCGTATTTCTCCGAAATGGGTGTTGACAAAGCTTGATTATTCGATTATACATGCTTAAATATTTTCTATGCAAAATAGTCGTACACTAAAATTATTCACCGAAATAATAGAGATCGGAATTGGATGGATCGGAAGAATACGATTTGCGGAGATAAATAAAAAAGACGAATTCCCCTCGCACGCTGAAATGAGGCGCAAAAAAGATTGTGCCTTGCGATTTCCCACCCGTGTCGGCATTAGACCGATATGCATTGAACCCTAAATGATTTTGAGAATTGCTTTCAGGTGATGAGGTTCGTGCAGCCGGTGATACGGTTCACGGACGAAATCGACGAGTTTTTTCGTCGATTGCATTTTCCTATAATTTGAAACAAAGGAGAAAAATCAATGGATCAGATCGCACCCACTACCTTTAAACCCCGACTGAAAGTCCTGAATCGAGAACAGGCGTTGACCATTCATACGGCAGCCCTGGAGATTCTCGATCGGAACGGGTTTACCATCGAACACGAAGGCGCCCTCAACATGCTGCTGGAAGCCGGATGCACCCGGAACGGGGACGACAAGGTCCTGATGCCCGCTTACCTGGTGGAGGAGGCGTTGCGCACGGCCCCCCGGCAGATCACCATGTTCGACCAGAAAGGGGAGCGGGCCATGGCCCTGGTGGATGACAACTTCTATTACGGCACCGGGTCGGATACCATCTTCACCCATGACCTGGAAACCGGCCAACGCCGCAGAACGGTTCTGGCCGATTCCGGAAATTTCGCCAAGCTGATCGACGGGCTCGACAACATGGATTTTTCCATGTCCATGGGAAACCCCGAGGATGTCCCGATCGAAGACATCTACGTGCATGTGTTCGGCGAAATGGTCCGCAGCAGCAACAAGGCCATCTGTTTTATCGCCGACAGCGGCCGGGATATCGAGAAGATTCACCGAATCGCCTGCGCAGTGGCCGGGGGAGAGGACGCATTGGCTGAAAAGCCTTTTATTCTCAACTATTCCGAAGCCATCAGCCCGCTTCGGTTTCCCAAAAACGTGATGGAGAAGCTGATCTTCTGTGCCGAAAAGAAGATTCCGATCTGTCTGCCCTCCGGCTGCAATGCGGGCGGCGGCGGTCCGGTGACCCTGGCCGGGGCCATGGCGCTGGGACTGGCTGAAAACCTGGTGGGCCTGGTGATTCACCAGCTGGCCGGCAAGGGATCTCCGTTCCTGTTTGCGCCCAACGTGTCCATCCTGGACATGAAATCCACCGTGATTTCCTACGGCTGCCCCGAATGGGCCCTGACCCAGGCCGCTTTGGCCGACATGCGGGATGAAATCTACGGACTGCCCATCTGGGCCTATGCCGGATCATCCGATTCAAAAGTCCTCGATGCACAGGCCGGCGCCGAGGCCGCCTTTTCCATCCTGACCGCCATGCAGTCCCGCTGCAACTTCATCCATGATGTGGGATACATCGAGCACGGCAACACCTCCTCTCTGGAACTGCTGACCCTGGCCGACGAACTGGTGGCCATGAGCCGCCATTTCATGGAGGGGATTCCGGTGAATGAAGACACCCTGGCACTGGATGCCATCGACCGGATCGCCAACGGCACCGGAAACGCGATTTTCCTGTCGGATCCCCATACCTTTCAACATTTCAAGGATGCCCACTTTCATCCCAAGATGATCGACCGGTTCCGCTATGAAACCTGGGAGAAGAACGGGTCCATGGACATGTATCAACGCTGCAATGCCGAAGCCAAGCGCATCCTGAAGGAGCATGAGGTGGAGCCCAAGTCCGACGAGGTGATCCGAGAAATCGAGACTATTTTGAACGGAAAGAAGAAAGCCGCCTGATTCAACGGCAGCTTTAAACAGTGACGCATTCGGAGATCGGCGGGTGAGAACCAGGGGTTCTCCCTGCCGATTCTTATTTGAGTGCGGCAGAAGGTTTTTTTCAGGAAATCGGTCGCATCCACCGATATGCCGTCGGCGGATTCCGGATTTTACGGGGACCTTAATGACTCGGCGACTTATCGGACACGGGGTTCAAAAGACTTTCAATCACCTCGGACATTTCCCCGACGCTGATCGGTTTCAGCAGAAACCGGTCGATCCCCAGTTCTCGGGTCCTTTCTTCGGTGATTTTTTCACTGAACCCGGTGCAGAGCACGACCGGAACATCCGGTCGGATCTTTTTGATTTCCACTGCCAATCGGTCTCCCGTCATCACCGGCATGGTCATATCGGTGATGACCAGGTCGAAATTCTGCGGGTTTTTTTGGAACAAACTCAATGCCTCGGTGCTGCCGGTGACGGCGGTCACCCGATACCCGAGGTTTTCCAGGATGCGTCCCTGCATGGCGATGATGGGTGCTTCATCGTCCACCATCAGGATGTGACCGTACCCCAAAGCCCGAAGCTCGCCGGGCGGGCGTGGATCCGGATTTTCCGCTTCGGCCGCCACCAGCGGAAAATGGATGACGAAGGTCGCCCCGGTTTCGGGACCGCTTCGGACGGCGATATGGGCTTTGTGATCCTGAACGATGCCGTGGACCATGGACAGTCCCAGCCCGGTCCCCTTGCCCACTTCTTTGGTGGTGAAATAGGGGTCGAAAATTTTGTCGAGAATCTCCCCGGGAATCCCCTTTCCGTTGTCCGCTACGGTGAGCCGAAGGTAACGGTCGGGCTCCAGCGCGGGGAATGCCTCGATTTCTTCGGACGTCGGTTCCGTCTCTTCCAGACGGATGTTCAGGATACCGCCGCCCACCTGCTCCAGGGACTGCTTGGAATTGGTGCAGAGGTTGAGCAGAATTTGATGAATCTGGGTGGGGTCGGCGGAAATGAACCCGAGATTTTCCTGAATTTCGGTTCGAATGTCGATGGTGGACGGCAGTGAAGCCCGAAGCAGCTTCAACGCCTCTTTGACGATAGGCCCGATACGGACGGCGGAAAAGACCTTTTCTCCCTGACGGGCAAAGGTCAGGATTTGAGTGACCAGATTTTTGGCGCGAAGCCCGGCCCGGTATATCTCCTGGACATTGATGCGGGTCGGGGAATTCTCAGGCAGATCGTCCAGAGAGAGCTCCGCATATCCCAGAATCAGAGACAGGATGTTGTTGAAATCGTGGGCGATGCCGCCGGCCAAGGTACCGATGGCCTCCATCTTCTGGGCCTGCCGAAGCTGAATCTCCAGTTTTTTCCGTTCTTGTTCGATCCGTTTCTGCTCGGTGATCTCCAGACCGGTTTCCACCACCCCGGTGACCTCTCCCCGTTGGTTCAGGACCGGGTACCCGCGGACCCGCCAGACCCTTCCGTCCGGAGTGGTGATCTCCTCTTCATGGACTTCGGCCTGGTTCCAGCTCTTTTGCACCGGGCATACCCCGCAGGGAACGGCGGTCTTTTGCCAGATCTCGTGGCAGTATTTTCCCACCAGTTTTTCCGGGGTGGCGCCGGCCAGTTCGGCGGCGGTGCGGTTGGCCCAGATAATGCGGAAATCCGCATCGATATAGGCCACCCGCTCGGTCATGCTGTCGAGGATGGCCTGTTTCTCCTTCTCGCTCTTGTCCAGGGATGCCTTGGCCTTTTTCTCAGTGGTGATGTCGGTGAGCGTCAGCAGAATGCCGCCTTGGTCGCGGCGCCCCTGGTCGGCCGGGGTGCTTTCCACCCGGGCGTGAAAAATCTTGCCGCCCTTGGGCAGCATTTCCAGTTCGCATCGCACCCGATGGGCGGTGCGGCGCACCTGATGGAGGTGGTTGAAAAAATTCCCGTGCTGACGCGGGGCCACGAAAGCCACCAGCGGCTTCTGTTTGAGGGCGGAGCGTTCCATGCCAAGAAGATCGCATCCGGTGAGGTTGACTTCCTGAATCATTCCCGAGGTATCCAAAAGAAAATATCCCACCGGAGCCAGATCGAACAGCTCGTAATATTTGTTTCGGGATTCTTCCAGACGATTTTGGGCTTCCGCCAGCTCCGTGTTCTGTATCTCCAGCTCCGCCTGATACACCTGAAGTTCATGGACGAGTTTGTTCAGGTCTTCGGTCTGGAAATCGGCCTCCGGCGTTTGAGATTTCGCTGCCAGGGCTTCGGCTTTTTCTCGAAGCGACGCCAGCCATTCCGAATTTTTCCGGTCTGATTTTCGGTTCACCATATTCTTCAAGAAAATGTCCTTCTTGTCAGCACGAATTCACCCGGCGCAGGATTGCGGGCAAAACCGTTTTTAATATCAGTCGCAGACCGCGGCTTCCGGTATATCGGCATGGCTGATGACCATACCGCCTCCTTTTTCCTGCAACCGGGTAGCCTGAATCAGGACCCG
>JAABSQ010000513.1 GCA_011390315.1 Desulfobacteraceae bacterium | reverse complement strand
ATCCGGCTCCGCATTGACAATCCCCGGGATCATCCCAATATTAATCAATTAACCATTTTCAATGCGAAATATCCGTTCTCGATTTTTCCTGTGAGATTTGTTAATTCGATTATTTGGCGGATGTGATCTTTTCAACACTTCTTGAAAAATAAATTTCCATTTCCGGGATCTGCGGAGCGGATCCTTGGATCGCAGGAGGTCTTGTCATGCATTCCTCGGATACCCTTCACCAGTTGTTTAAAAGGCAGGCCGCTGAAACCCCGAATGTACCGGCGGTGGTCGACGGATCAACCACCTATTCTTACGCCGAGCTGGATCGGCTGACCGATGCGCTGGCCGGTTATCTTCAGGCCCGGGGAGTCCGTTTCGACACGCCGGTGGGTATTTTTATGGAGACCTGCGCCGAGTACACCCTTCCCTATATCGCAGCGCTCAAGGCGGGCGGGGCCTACATGCCGCTGGATCCGGCCTATCCCCAAACCTTGCTTCAGAAAATTTTGAATGAGGCCGAACCCGCAGTGGTGGTGACCAAGTCCGCGTATGCGGATCGGCTCGACTTCGACCACCCGGCCCGGGTGCTGTGCATCGATTCGGATGAAGAATGGCGGTCCGGCCGGTATGATCCGACATCGACGGCCGATCAGAGTCTCGATCATCTGGCCTTTGTGGCCTATTCTTCCGGCACCACCGGTGAGCCCAAGGGGATTCAGGATCCCCACCGCGGAGCGGTTCACTCTTATTTCCGGCGATATGAAATCAGCGATTACCGGGTCGGGGACCGGGTGGCCTGCAACATTTTTTTCGTCTGGGAGGTGATGCGCCCGCTGCTGAGAGGCGGAACCAGCTATGTGATTCCGGACGACGTCATCTATGATCCGGATCCTCTGATCGATTATCTGTCGGAAAACCGCATTACCGAGGTGTTGATGACGCCCTCTCTGCTGGAGACGGTGCTCAATGCCGTGGACGCCGAGCGAATCAGGTCCGGGCTGGCCGATCTGCGGGTGCTGTGGCTGAACGGGGAAGTGGTGACGGTGAATCTCAGGGACCGGGCCCTGGCTGTGTTGCCCGATACCATCCGATTGCTGAATACCTACAGCATCAGCGAGTGCCATGATGTGGCTTCCTTGGATATGCGGGCCATGACGGAGACCGGGTCGGAGTTCTGCCCGGTGGGATTCCCCAATAAAGATGTGGACGCCCGGCTTTTCGACGAAGACCTTCGGCCGGTCGAGGGGGATAAGGGCGAACTGCTGATCGGCGGTCCGTGCCTGGCCCGGGGTTATCTGAAAAAGCCCGAGTTGACGGCGGAACGGTTTGTCACGGTCGACGGCAATCGGTATTACCGCACCGGCGATATGGCCCGGTTTCTGGATGACGGACGCATTGAGATTCTGGGGCGCTGCGATTACATGGTGAAGATTCGGGGCTACAGCATCAATTTGGGTGCGGTGGAATCGGCCCTGACACAACTGCCGGAGGTGAAAAGCTGTGCGGTGATCGCCGAAGGGAAAGAAGGAACCGACAAGCGCCTGGTGGCCTATGTGGTGCCGGATGGGGCTGTCGAGCTCGGCATCGATCCGGAGACCGGGGTGTCTCCGCGGTTGCGCGAGGCCCTGGCCCGGGACCTGCCGAATTATTCGATCCCCAGCATCTTTATCGCCATGGAGGCGATTCCGCTCAACCCGGTGACCGGCAAACTCAACCGAAAGGCTTTGCCGGCGCCCCCCACGAAACGGGCGCAGGAGGTCGATCTGCCCGAACTGCCGCCCCATGCCTCTTCGGAGGAACTGAAGGGGATCATGCTGGACCTCTGGGGCCGCATGCTCGGGGTGTCTCAGGGCGCTATGGACGGAGATGCCGACTTTTTCGATTTCGGGGGCCACTCCCTGCTGGCGGTGGAAATGGCGGTGGCCATTGAAAAGGTGTTCGGAGAAAAAATTCTGGCCAAAGACATCTATGAGCATTCCACCCCGAACGCTTTGACCGAATACCTGAAAAATCCCCGTCAGGAGAATGGGGAAAAGAGACCCCGTTTTGTGGAAGACGCCCGGCTCGATCCGGCTGTTCTACCTGAGGAAACCGCCTTTGACCGTCCGCTGACCGAAGCCCGTTCGGTGCTGATCACCGGCGCCACCGGTTTTCTCGGCGCCTTTTTGTTGCATGAGATCCTGGACCGGACCCGAGAGGATGTGATCGTTTACGCTCTGGTGCGGGGCGGGAAGAAAGCGGGGCCGGATGCGCGAATTCGGGATAACCTGGCCTATTACGGTGTGTGGGAGGATCGTTTTGAGGGTCGAGTAAAGGGCGTGGCCGGGGATCTGGCGCAGGACCGCCTGGGGCTGTCCGAAAAGGAATGGGATCGGCTCGGGCGGGAGGTGAACCTGATCTTTCACTGCGCGTCCCTGGTGAACTACGTCTACCCGTACGAAGCGATCAAACCCCACACGGTGGACGGAACCGAGGCGGTGATTCGGCTGGCCTTTACCGGACCGACCAAACCGCTCTACTACATCTCCACGAACGGCATCTTTCCGGAAACCGGGGAAGGGCCTTTTCGGGAAGACGACCCCATCGAACCGTATGCCGAGGATCTTTCGAGCGGCTACTGTCAGGCCAAAT
>JAABSQ010000512.1 GCA_011390315.1 Desulfobacteraceae bacterium | reverse complement strand
ATTACCATTATGAGCTCCAGCTGGGAAGGGGAGACTCAAACAGGGATCTGCCGTCAAGACGTCGTAACCTGAATGTACCTGCACAGGATGAGACAGAGAAGGGATCGTTTATCCTGGCATCGTCAATTTCTGAGAATGAGGATACTTTTACCGGCACATTTATGAATTATGGCAACACCGTGCTGTACGGACAGGATTTTGACCTGCTGGTTCATCTTCCCGCGTCTGCAGATACAATTAGCGGCGACTTCACCCTTCAGATTCTGAAACGGCTGGCCGGCAGTGAGGAAGGTACTGAGGAGGAGCCCGTTTTTGAAGCCGCTATATCAGACGAGGAAATCTTTTATGCCGTATTCGATTCGGCACAGCCCGGCAAGGAAGGCCCCGTCAGTTTCACGCTCCGGAAAACGGAAAGTGAGAATGGATTCGCCTTTGCAGCCGCATCGATACCCAATTCTGAATTTGAAAACGCCGCATATCGCCTGCAGCTCATCGCAGACGGACATAAAGAACCGATTGCACAGCGCGACATTTCGTCCAGATGGATTGACATGCCCGTGAGCCTTTACAATCTGGATGTGGCTATCGACCGGCTTTCCTATATCGCGGATGAAAGCACGGTCCGTTCACTGAATTCAGGCTCAGCCGCGGAACGGGAGGAAAAGTTCCGGGAATTCTGGGAACAGCGCGATCCTACGCCCAACACCGAATTCAATGAGCTGATGACCGAATATTACAGCCGCATTGATTATGCTTACCGCAACTTCTCATCCATTCAAACACCGGGATATGAAACGGATCAGGGCCGCGCATACATTCTTTTGGGCCCGCCGGACAATATTGAGCGCGTATTGCCGACAAACAGCCCGACACGGGAGATATGGACCTATCCCGACCGAACGCTTATTTTTGAAGCGACCAGTGGATTCGGCGATTTCAAGCTTATTTCAGAGTCATAGGGTTCATGCATAAATCAGATCAACCGCAAACCGATAAAATCTTTCAGGGTCCCGGCCAGTTTCCTATTTTCAGCCCATGAGTGAGATAATTGTGATCAGTATGGGTGACTACAACGGCATTGGCCCGGAAGTGATATTGAAGTCATTTTCATCGCCGCTGCCCACCGGAGTTACGGCAGTTATTCTGGGTCATCCGGAGGTTTTCAGCCATTATTCCCGCACCGTTGGCTTGTCACCCGGGTTGAACGTGATAGAATCTCTTGACGATGCCCTGCCGGATACGCTTAACCTGCTGCAATGCTGTGAAGACGACGATATCAGGCTGTCGGCCGGAACCATTTCTGAAAGCGCCGGCCGGGCTGCCATGAAAGCGGTGGAATATGGTATCGATGCGTGCCTTTCAGGAGAAGCCGACGCCCTTGTAACGGCTCCGATATCAAAAGAAGCCATTCACATGGCAGGATATACTGTTCCCGGCCATACCGAGTTTCTGGCTGAGAAAGAAGGTACCCGCCATTTTATGATGATCCTGGCTTCCGGCGACCTGCGTGTTGGTTTGGTTACCGGGCATATTCCGCTGAACAGAGTGTCCGAAGAGCTCTCCTCTGAACTGATTTTCAACAAGATCCAAACTTTCCATCTGAGCCTGAAGAGGGATTTTGGCATCAATAATCCGCGAATTGCGGTATTCGGCCTCAATCCGCATGCGGGCGACGGTGGAGTGCTGGGAACCGAGGAAATCGAGATCATCACGCCGGCCCTGGCGCGGGCTGAAGAGTCAGGCATAATTGCGGACGGTCCGTTGCCTGCCGACGGTTTTTTCGGCAGCGGCCTCCGGGAAAAATATGACGGGATACTGGCCATGTATCATGATCAGGGCCTGGTACCGTTCAAAGCCCTCAGCTTCGGCAGCGGGGTTAATTTTACGGCAGGGCTATCCTTTATCCGGACTTCACCTGACCACGGCACCGCCTTCAGCCTTGCCGGCAAGAACCTCGCCGACGAAAAATCCTTCCAGGAAGCGTTCAAACTGGCCGCAGATATGGTACGAAATCGTAAACATGCGGGGAAGGCCAATGGTGAATGAAACTTCTCATCAGAAAAACTACTCCGTTCTGGCGAAGATTTACGACGATGTAATGAGCGATGTGGATTATGAAACCTGGACTGACTATATAGACGATATCATCGTAGAACACAATCCGGAAGCGGTGGACGTGCTGGAGCTGGCCTGCGGCACGGGTACCATGGCCCTGTCGCTTGAAGAGCTTGATTGCTACAACATTACCGCCACAGATGCCTCTCCGGAGATGATCCGGGTGGCACAGGAAAAAGCGGACAGGATGCTGTCTGGCGTAGAGTTCATAACCATGAACTTTCTGGATCTGCAACTCGGCCAAACATTCGATGTGGTGTACATGGTTTTCGACAGCCTCAACTATCTTCATACGGAAGAGGAGTTCCTTGAGCTTCACCGGCAGGTGCGCAGCGTCCTGAAACCGGACGGCATCTTTATTTATGATTTTACCACCCCGCGAAACTCGCGCAAGGCCATCCACTTTCTGAATAACGAGGAGCGGGTTGTGAACCGGAACTACCGGTACCGCCGCACAAGCAAATACAACGAAGAAGCCGGTATCCACACCAACTGCTTCTATATTGATCAAACCG
>JAABSQ010000511.1 GCA_011390315.1 Desulfobacteraceae bacterium | reverse complement strand
CAAAATCAACAAGAATATTTCCAAAGATCTGGTGAGCAATGTGGCGGGCATCACCGATCCGTCTCAATTGGCCGATACGGTGGCGGCCCATTTTTCCTTCAAGCTCGACGACCGCCAGAAGCTTCTGGAGACCATCGCCATCGACGAACGGCTCTCTTTTCTGCTTCGGCTGGTGAAGATGGAAACCGAGGTCTTTCGCATGGACCAGCGCATCAAGGGCCGGGTCAAAGACCAGATGGAAAAGACCCAGAAAAACTACTATCTCAATGAGCAGATGCGCGCCATCAAAAAAGAGATGGGGGCCGAGGAAGACCCGGCCGAAGAACTCAATGAGCTGGAAAAGCGGATCAAGCGCAAGCGCATGACCAAGGAGGCCAAGGCCAAGGTCTGGCAGGAATTCAAGAAACTCAAGATGATGACCCCCATGTCGGCCGAGGCCACGGTGGTGCGCAACTACATCGAATGGATCATCAGTGTGCCCTGGTTCAACCGTTCCAAGGTGCGGAACGACCTGGACGAGGCTGAAAGAATTCTGGATGAAGATCACTACGGGCTCGAAAAACCCAAAGAGCGGATCATCGAGTATTTGGCGGTGCAGACCCTGGTGAAAAAGTTGCGCGGGCCGATTCTCTGCCTGGTGGGGCCTCCGGGAGTGGGTAAAACCTCCATCGCCAAATCGGTGGCCCGGGCCACCGGACGAAAGTTCATCCGTCAGTCGCTGGGCGGGGTGCGGGACGAGGCCGAGATTCGGGGCCATCGCCGGACCTACATCGGCGCCATGCCGGGCAAGATCATCCAGTCCCTGCGAAAGGTCGGGGTCAACAATCCGGTCTTCTGCCTCGACGAGGTGGACAAGATGTCCATGGATTTTCGCGGAGACCCGTCCGCAGCCCTGCTGGAGGTGCTCGATCCGGAGCAGAACAACGCCTTCAACGACCATTACCTGGATCTGGATTACGATCTCTCGGAGATCCTGTTCATCACCACCGCCAATACATTGCCGGATATTCCCCTGCCGCTCCAGGACCGGATGGAGATCATTCGTCTGCCCGGCTATACCGAACATGAAAAGTTCCATATCGCCGAAGGGTATCTGATTCCCAAGCAAGTGGAGGCCAACGGCCTGGGGGATCGGGAAATTCAGTTTTCCCAGAATGCGGTGTATGAAATCATCCGCAATTATACCCGGGAGTCGGGGGTTCGAAATCTGGAGCGGGAAATCGCTTCCGTTTGTCGAAAGGTCGCCCGGGAAGCGATTAAAAACCCCGAAGACAAGACCTTTCGTCTGACTGCCAAATCGGTGCAGAAGCATCTCGGCCCGGCGCCCTACCGCCACAGCCAGTTGGAGGAGGTCGACCATGTGGGCCTGGTCACCGGTCTGGCCTGGACCCAGTTCGGCGGCGAATTGTTGGGCATCGAAACCCTGCTGATGCCGGGTTCCGGCAAATTGTCGGTCACCGGCAAGCTGGGGGACGTCATGAAAGAATCGGCCCAGGCCGCCGTGAGCTATATCCGCTCCCGGGCCGCGGCCCTGTCGGTGGACGCCGATTTTTACAGCACGATCGACATCCATATTCACGTGCCGGAAGGGGCCATTCCCAAAGACGGGCCGTCCGCGGGCATCGCCATGTGTACCTCCCTGGCTTCGGCCCTGACCAAACGGCCGGTCCACCGAGACCTCGCCATGACCGGCGAAATCACCCTGCGGGGCCGGGTGCTGCCCATCGGCGGATTGAAAGAGAAACTTCTGGCCGCCCATCGGGCCGGCATTACCAAGGTGCTGATCCCGGAAGAGAACGAAAAGGATCTGAAAGACATTCCCCAGACCGTCACCAAGCAGGTCGAGGTCGTGACCGTCAGCCACATGGACGAGGTGCTGTTTCACGCCCTGCTTCCGAAAAAGCAGGACGAGACCCCGGATCAGGACGAAATCTCCCTGGAGATCATGTCCAAGGAGTCCGAAAACCTGGAACAGCGGACCTCGATCAATTAATTTAAAAAAAACGATTTGCCATGAAAATTATGCTTGACTTCTTCATGGCAAATCGATAAATAGAGATTTCGTTTTGACGGGAACCGCCGAATTCAGGGCGGGTAGCTCAGTTGGGAGAGCATCGGCCTTACAAGCCGAGGGTCACAGGTTCAAGCCCTGTTCCGCCCATCAAGACAGCCAAAGACATCTTTGAAAACCTCGAGATTTCTTTGACACCATACACGGGGGCGTAGTTCAGTTTGGTTAGAACGCCGGCCTGTCACGCCGGAGGTCGCGAGTTCGAGTCTCGTCGCTCCCGCCATTTTAAGAAGGGTCAGCCTGATAAGGGTTGGCCCTTTTTTATGGTCTGAACCGCAGATAATCATGATGATTCGGATGACGCAGATCGGACCGTCTCTCACTCCGGCAAAAGCAGCCGACCGGATGGTCGAAGGCGTGGAGATATCATTTCACTGCTGAACTTCCTGGATGAAACATCCGCCCCCGCCGCCGGAATCTTCCCCGCTGTCGAACAATTCTTCATCATCGATGATGTCGCCGCCGTCATCCGGTCGCCCGGCCTCGGGAATGCGATAGAGCAGGATCTCTGAAAACTCGCTCTCCCGGTCGAAATCATCAAAGCTGGTGGCGGCAAAAGCGTAG
>JAABSQ010000510.1 GCA_011390315.1 Desulfobacteraceae bacterium | reverse complement strand
CGTCCGCACCCTCGACCCCTGCGTGGCCTACGACACGGTGAGCGGGCAGCGGGTGCTGAATCTGTATGAGCCGCTGGTCTTTTTCGATGGCGAGGCCACGGATAAGTTCATTCCGCTCCTGGCGGCCCAGGTGCCGACCATGGAAAACGGGGGCATATCCGAGGACGGCAAAACCTACACCTTCGAGATCCGCAAGGGGGTGACGTTTCACGAGGGCGGCGAGCTGACCGCCGAGGATGTGGCCTATTCCTTCAAGCGGAACATGATCGCCGACCCCGATGGCGGCCCCATGTGGATGATGCTGGAGGCGCTGACCGGCGAGGGGTCCACCCGGGACGAAAACGGCAAGATTCGGCCCGGCATTTTCGAAAAGATTGATAAGGCAGTGGCGGTTCAGGGCAACAAAGTGATCCTTCACCTGCCCAAGCCCTACCCGCCGCTGATGGGCATCCTGGCCTACGCCTCCTCGGTGATCCTTCAAAAGAACTGGGCCATCGTCAACGGATGCTGGGATGGGAATATCAAAAATGCAGAAAAATACAACAACCCGGCGCCGGGCCATGAACCGCTTCAGAAGATCGCCAACGGCACCGGGGCCTATCAATTGAAGGCCTGGGAGCCCTCCAAGCAGTTCGTGTTCGAGCGGTTCGACGGCTATTGGGGCGGTGCGCCTCAGGTGGAGACCGCCATCTTCAAGTATGTCAAGGAGTGGTCCACCCGTAAGCTGATGCTCCAGAACGGCGACGCCGACCGGGTGGTGGTGGATACGCCTTACATTCCGGAGGTCAAGGCCATGAAGGGGCTCACCTTCTACGAGGTCCCCCAGCTGGCCATGACCGCAGCCTGCTTCTGCCGGAAGATCAACCCCGCCGGCAACCCCAACATCGGCAGCGGCAAGCTCGACGGCGAGGGCATTCCGCCCGACTTTTTTTCGGATATGCATGTGCGCAAGGCCTTTCTCCACGCCTTCGACCGGGAGACCTACCGGGACGACGTCTTCGACGGCCTGGTGATCCTGCCTTCCAGCCCCAATATTCAGGGTCTGCCCTACCACAAAGAGGCGCCGATCTATCCCTTCGACCTGAAAAAAGCCGAGGAGCACATGAAGCAGGCTTTTGACGGGAAGGTCTGGGACCAGGGCTTCAAAATGGTGATCACCTACAACACCGGCAACGCCATGCGCGAGGCCGCGGCCTTTATGCTGGCGGAGAACATCATGTCGCTCAACCCCAAGTTCAGAATCGAGGTCCGCAACGTCGACTGGAAAGACTACCTGGTCCAGTACCGGAACTTCATGTATCCCATCTTCATCATCGGCTGGGGCGCCGACTATGCCGATCCCCACAACTTCATGTACACCTTCATGCACTCCCAAGGGGTCTACGGCCGGTACATGGGATACAAAAACGAGGAAGTGGACCGACTCTGCGATGCCGGCATCGACACCATCGATCCGATCAAACGGGAGGAGATCTATTTCCGGCTTCAGGACCTCTGGTACCTCGATGCGGTGGCCATCGGGCTTTACCAGCAGATCGACTTTCGGGCGTATCGGGATTACGTCAAGGGATACCAGCCCAACCCCATGTTCAATTCGGAATGGGAGAATTTGAAGCAGATGACCAAGGAATAGGCGGCCCATGGGGCCTTTCATTCTTCGGCGGCTCTTTTTCCTGATTTTCGTTCTTTTCGGCGTCTCCGTGCTGATCTTCGGCATCCTCATGTCCTTCAGCCCGGAACGCCGGGCCGCCGCTTACATCACCACCCCGCAGCAGGCCAAGGACCTCCCCCGGCTGGTGCAAAAATACGGCCTGGACGACCCCTTTTACATCCAGTACGGCCGGTGGGTGGGGGAAGTGGCCTCGGGCAACCTCGGCTGGTCCCTGGTGGCGGCCCAGCCGGTCTGGACCGCCTTCTGGATGTATTTTCCGGTCACCCTGGAGCTGAACCTCTATGCCGCGCCCCTGATCATCCTGTTCGGGATCTGGCTCGGCACCCAGTCGGCCATCCACCGGGACGACTGGTTCGACCACCTGAGCCGGGTCTTCGCCATCGTCGGATGGTCTTTGCCCACCTTTCTTTTCGCCCTGGTCCTGCTGATGGTCTTCTACGGCTATTTCAGGATGTTTCCGCCGGGGATCATCGGGGATGAGACCGCGCTCTACATCATGAACCATCCCGAGGCCTTTACCCGGTACACCGGCATGGTCACCATCGACGGAGTCCTCAACGGCAACTGGCGAGTGGCCCTGGACGGGCTCCGCCACCTGGTGCTGCCGGTGACCACCCAGGTGATCGTGGTGGTGGCCCTCCTGATGCGGGTGATGCGCTCGGGCATGATCGAGGAGCTCTCCAAAGACTACGTCATCACCGCCCGGGCCAAGGGGGCCGACGACCGCACCGTCCACCTTCGCCACGCCCGAAAGAACGCCCTGATTCCGGTGGTGACGGTGGCCGGGCAGCTGGTCGCCTTTTCCATGGAGGGATCGATCGCGGTGGAGGTGGTCTTCAACCGCCAGGGCATGGGCTGGTGGCTGGCCGAATCGGCCACCCAGCTCGACATGCCGGTGCTGATGGGGATGTGCCTTTTCATGGGGCTGGTCTTCGTCATCACCAACCTGGTGATCGACATCCTGTAT
>JAABSQ010000509.1 GCA_011390315.1 Desulfobacteraceae bacterium | reverse complement strand
GTACCATAGCGATGAACTGGAGATTGACGAGGCCGGACGCAATATTCGTCAGTTGTTCCAGAAGAGTACGTTTCCAACAGCACTGGCCGAGGCGATCCGGGATGCGTATACCGAGCTGAATCAAAAATATGCAGAGATGTATGATGAAGATGCCGACACCTATGAAGCTGACGTGGCCGTTCGAAGCAGCGCAACCGCTGAAGACCTACCCGGGGCCAGTTTTGCCGGACAACAGGAGACCTTCCTGAACGTACGGGGTGTGGAAGACCTGATGGCTGCATGCAAAAACTGCTACGCTTCCCTTTTTACAAACCGTGCCATTGTTTACCGCGACAAGAAGGATTTCGGCCACATGGACGTGGCCCTTTCCGTAGGCGTGCAAAAGATGGTTCGCGCCGATAACAGCTGCTCCGGCGTTATGTTTACAGTAGATACGGAAACGGGCTTTCCAAACGCACTGCTGATCAACGGGGCCTGGGGGCTCGGAGAGAATGTTGTGAAAGGAACCGTAAATCCCGACCAGTATTACGTATTCAAAGAGCGGCTGGATAATCCGGATTATATGCCCATTATTGATAAGATAATCGGCTCGAAAGAGATGAAGATGATCTATTCGGGGGATGATGGAGACACCACCGAAAATATACCGACCTCTATTTCCGAAAGGCAGCAGATGGTGCTGAACGACAAGGAGATCATACAGCTTGCCAAATGGGGGGTTGCCATTGAAGACCATTATGATAAACCGATGGATATCGAGTGGGTGAAGGAAGACAAAACAGAGCATATCTATATCGTACAGGCCCGGCCCGAAACCGTGCACTCGCAAAACTTAAACGGCATGCTGAAGTCGTACAGGTTGCGTGAAGACAATCCGGAACTGCTGCTGAAAGGCCAGAGCGTGGGAAGTGTGATCACAACCGGCAGAGTAAAAGTGGTCCATGATACATCCGACCTTTCCGGTATTGATGAGGATACCATTCTGGTAACGGAGATGACCGAACCCGACTGGGTGCCCGCCCTTAAAAATGCGGGAGGTATTGTCACCGACTTTGGCGGACGCACATGCCATGCGGCTATTGTAAGCCGTGAGCTGGGAATTCCCGCTGTGGTGGGAACCGATTCGGCCACAAGTACACTGAATGAAGGTGATGAGATTACGCTTTCCTCTGCCGAAGGAGATGTTGGCAAGATCTATAAGGGCAAGCTGGAGTATAAGGTGGATGAAGTGGACCTCGGCAGCCTACCCAAACCGAAAACAGAAGTGATGCTGAACCTGGCTACACCTGAATCGGCATTCAAGTGGTGGCGGCTGCCGGTAAAGGGAGTAGGACTTGCACGGATGGAGTTTATCATATCGAACCACATCCGGGTGCATCCCATGGCGCTGGTTTACCCCGATCGGGTGGAGAGCGAAGAGGAGTTTAGAAAAATCCGGAAACTGACCACCGGCTATTCCGACATGAAGGAGTACTTTGTGGACAAGCTGGCCAGCGGTATCGCAAAAATTGCCGTATCCCGCTACCCTGATCCGGTTATTGTGCGCACAAGTGACTTCAAGTCGAACGAATATGCCGGACTGATCGGCGGTGCAGGGTTTGAGCCGGACGAGGAGAACCCGATGATCGGCTGGCGCGGGGCCTCCCGGTATTACCACGAAAACTACCGCGAGGGATTTGAGCTGGAGTGCCGCGCACTGAAAAAAGTGCGGGAGGAGATCGGCCTCGACAACATAATCACCATGATTCCTTTCTGCCGCACCCTAACCGAAGCTGAGAAAGTACTGGAAGTGATGGAGGAGTACGGTCTGAAACGAGGCGAAAAAGGACTGCAGATCTACATGATGTGTGAAATTCCGTCCAATTACATTCTTGCCGGGCAGTTTGCAGAATATTTTGACGGATTCTCCATCGGCTCCAATGATCTCACCCAGCTTATTCTGGGCGTGGACCGTGATTCTGGGCTGATGTCACACGTATTTGACGAGAATGATCCGGCCGTGAAAACCGCAATCCGTGAGGTGATTGAGCGCGCTCATAAGGCAGGGATCAAAATAGGATTCTGCGGCCAGGCACCGAGCAATGATCCCGAATACGCGTCATTTCTTGTGGAATGCGGCATTGATTCCATTTCCGTGGTACCCGACAGCGTAATTCGCGTGATCCATAAAGTTGCCGAAGCGGAAGGGAAATGATTTGCGACTGGCGACTGGCGATGTGCGATGTGCGACTGGGTGTAGGCTGCAAGGCAAAAGGAAGAAAAACGGAGAAACAGAAGAACAGTCTCTAAACTGCTAACTAAATTCGTCTCACGTTTGACGTCTGACGTTTCCCCTCTCAATACTCAAAACTCAAAACTCAATCCTGCCTTCCTCAAACATCCTGTACGCGGTCTCATCCATGCCGAGATCGCGGTAGGTCTTTTGGGCTGCAAGGTTTTCCTTTTCCACGTATAGGCGGAAGCCGCAAACGGACGGGTCTCCCGCGGCAAGCTCCTTCACCTTTTGATACATGGCGCGGTATACGCCTCGTCTGCGGTATTCAGGGATTACATATACGCTCTGGATCCACCAGAATAGACCGTTCCGCCAGTCACTCCATTCGTAGGTGATCATCAGGGAGCCCACAATACGACCCTCATGCTCGGCCACCAGGTAGA
>JAABSQ010000508.1 GCA_011390315.1 Desulfobacteraceae bacterium | reverse complement strand
TTTCAAACCCGCTGACATCCGGGTGAAAAATTGAATCCGACAGATAATTGATCAACTTTTCGGATTTAGAGTCCATTCTAAAACATCCTCTATCGTGCCAATAAGTATGAATCCTCGTTTGCTTAGGTAATCATCCATGTCTTCAGGAGGAAATGCGGTTTCCATAATTCCCCCCTTCGCCAAATATGACCAGCCATTCCCTTTCCTTAACAAAACCTCTTATACCATAAAAAGTGGTTTCACCAAATTAGTACA
>JAABSQ010000507.1 GCA_011390315.1 Desulfobacteraceae bacterium | reverse complement strand
ATTGCATGCTGCGCTGGTCATTCACAAGATCAATGATAATTGTTTCGTAATCCAGAAGGCTGGCGGATAGTCCATATTATTTCCCAAAAAACATCGAAACCATCCGCCTTCCGTCAATCACCCTTTGTCACTCGCGACAAACACCATTCGGCATCCGTTTCCGGTCTCGCAGGACCGGCGCTGGAAAAAGTGAGAAAATCGGCTTTGACGACATGGTGATCCGGGAACGCCACCGTATGGCGGGCGGAGAACCCTCAGCGCCTCCCGAATCCTTCCCCATTCCAGCCCCACCATCATGACGGCGCCTTCCTCCAGGCCTTTCGGCCAAGGTGATGGGTCATGGGGTTTTTGTTAGGGCTTTTGAAGAAATGCAGATCCCGGACATCCCCACACACCACATCCAGTTTTTCCCGGCCTTTTATGACCTCAAGCCAGCCCCAGTCGTTAAACGAATTGTAGAGGCTTAACGCCCGGCCATCGCATCCCATATCCAGCAGGGTTCCCGTAAGATGAGAACCGATAAACCCGTCGGCGCCGGCGACGAGGATTCTTTTGTCTTTCAGATTCATCTTTTTCGGCGTTTCCTTGACAAATGAAGCCCATGATCCGCGGCATTCCCGTTATAAGTCATTCCAGACATCCTCTTTTTCGTCCGCCAATATCTTTTCCGCAAAACCGGTCTTTTCCTGAAGCCTGATCATGGCCTCGGACGCGGCAGGCATCTTTTGCTCCCCCTGCACCGGCGCCTTTACCGCAGCCCTGGACGATGGTTTTCTGAAAGCCCGATCATTCATTTATCTTCCCCAATCCCCAACTCACTTTCCACATAACGACTCCCGCAAATCCCGCATTCCAGATCATCGGACAGCCGCTCCCCGCACCGGCGGACCCACCCGATCCGCTTGCCCGGATTGCCCACAACCAGCCCGTGATCCGGCACATTCCGGTTGACCACCGCGCCCGCTTCGCCAGCGTCGGCCGCACCTGATCCATCTGCCGGATCTTGAAGTTTTTTCTCATGTATTCACCACGAAGAGCACGAAGAGCACGAAGGGGTTAGAGAACAAAACGCTTTATGCCGTTCTTGAACTTCGTGACGTTGAAGTTGATCAGCAGTCCAGTCTTGACGCCGGCCAGTTTCATGTAGGTCAGCAATTGCGCATGGTGGACGCCCTTGATCTCCTCGACACTCTTCAACTCAAGAATCAGCGCATCCGCCACGAGGATGTCGATACGGTAGCCGCAGTCCAAGCGGATTCCCTTGTATTCCACAGGCTGCGGGTGCTGAAGACGAAACGCGATTCCGTTCAGTTTCAGCTCGTGCGCCAGGCATTGCTCATAGGTGGATTCCAACAAGCCCGGCCCAAGTTCCCGGTGAACCTTGATCGCACAACCGATCACCTGGTTCGACAGCTCATCGAATTCCAACCTTCGTGTCCCTTCGTGCTCTTCGTGGTGAAATCCGGCCGGTTTCTATCCGTTGCGAACCACGTTCCGGCCGATGTTGCCGTTTTCGCCGATGACGGTTATGGGTTATGGGTTGCGGTACAATCCATTTTCTTGCAAAATTCAACATGTATTGTTGACAGTATATCCTCTCTTACTGTAGCGATATGCTTTATCAGAATAGAGCGGTGAAGTGTGAAGCTTTTCGGAAAAACCACCTTTGATTCTCTTTTCAAAAACCCGTCCGCCAAATCATTTGTTCCTAATAAAAACCCTTTGTTCTTCAGGTTGCTTGTCAAAGGCAGGCATACACAGTCTTCTCCATATACGCGCAAAACAATCACGGGCCTTATTTTAAACTCGGAAAGATCTGTAAAATAAATTTTAGCCAGATAAATTCTGCCTACCATTTTGAATAATCTTCGTCATCTTCAGGAAAACAAGCAGAAGATTGTCCAATCTTTCCAACCATATCAATATCTGATGATTCCCAAAAGGAAATATGATCATTTTGTTTTAACGCCGGCATAACGATAACCTCCACCTCCTCATAATCGAATCCTTCCGGAAGCATTAAATGAAGTTGGCGATTATGTATTTTTACAACCTGCCTTACTATAATGGTTTTCGTCATGGTATGGTTTCCCTGATTGTTTTTTGATGAAAAGTCTTTGATCAAAAATTACCACCATCCATAGTGACTGTCAATTGACTTGGTCTCGCAGACTGAGCAGATCCCTTGGGAACCGTGATGATCTCAACCCCTGATACAACGGTTTGAATCAAGTTTGAAAAATTTGCTCCAGCTTCTTGGATATTAATTGTTTGCGGATTCATATTGCTTTCCCCCGAATCGATGATCCAACAAACCCCGCATTCCAGATCATCGGACAGCCGCTCCCCGCACCGGCGGACCCACCCGATCCGCTTGCCCGGATTGCCCACAA
>JAABSQ010000506.1 GCA_011390315.1 Desulfobacteraceae bacterium | reverse complement strand
CCGGCGGCCTGCGACCTGGACGAGACGGCGGTGTCCCTGGGGGTCATGTCCAAGACCTACGGCCTGCCGGGGTTGCGGATCGGCTGGATCGCCACCCGCAACCGGGCGATCCTTCGAAAGGTCGCCTCGCTCAAAGACTACACCACCATCTGCAACAGCGCCCCGGCCGAGTTTCTGGCGGAATTGGCCCTGCGCCATCGGGACCGGCTGATTCGGCGGAACGTGGGCATCATCACCCGGAATCTGAAATCGCTGGACGAATTTTTCAGAGACAAAGGAGAGAGATTTTCTTGGCATCGACCCAAGGCGGGGCCGATCGGGTTTCCGAAGCTGCGCGGGGAGGATGCGGCGGCATTCTGCCGTCGGATGGTGACGGACGCCGGGGTGCTGCTGCTGCCGGGAACCCTGTACGATCATCCGGGCAACCATTTTCGAATCGGCTTCGGACGCCGGGACTTCGCGGAAGGGCTGGCCCGGCTCCAATGACCCCGGTTGATTATCCCCGCGTCACAATCCCCAGATAGCCGTCCACCGTGATTCGATCCCCCGTCGCGATCAGGGCCGTGACATCCGGCGCGCCGGTGACGCAGGGCAAACCGTACTCCCGGGCGATGATGGCGCCATGGATGAGCATGCCGCCTCGGCGTTCCACAATGCCGGCGGCCAGGGGAACGACAAAGGTCATGGTGGGATCGACCGCGTCGCAAACCAGGATTTCCCCCTTTTGGAAAGCCGCCAGATCGGCGGCGCTTCGAATGACCCGGGCCGGGCCCGCAGCGAGTCCGGGTCCGGCGGGCTGCCCGACGAGCTGTCTGCCTTTGAGGATGAAATCGGTCGGAACTTCGGCTTTCGCTTCCGGGGCCGGTTTCGAGGGGATGAAGGCGGGATCTTCGAGGGCCTTCAAAACCGCTTGCGCGGGCACGGCCTCGTCCACCGGCCGTTCCCGCGCCGCCAGTCGCCGCCGGGCTTCATCTGCGGCCCGGTTTTGTTCGTCCTCGATGCGGCCCAGATAGATGTTGTCGTCGTCCCGCAATTGATAGCTCACACGCCCCAGATCGAGAATTTCCCCGGCCCGGTCCCGGTCTTCGCCCGCATCGAACGCGAAAAGAAACCGGGCTTTCAGGTTTTCGGGGTCCTTTCGGGGTTTTTGGGGCGCGGCGGGCGGGTGCTCGGCCATTCGAAGCAGAATGGCGACCAGGGTCCGCCGTTCTCGGCCGTTCCCGGCGCCCCGGAGGGAGTTGTGGTCGAGTCCGCCGAATCGCCGGATAAAGTCTCGAAGCATTTCCCCGAAGTCGCCTCCGGCATCGGTCCCGAAATACCCCGCCGGATCCCCTGCCGAATCTTCCCCCGAATCCCGATCGACGTCGTCCGGTTCGCCCGTCGCCAGTTTGTTTTTCAAAGAGGGATTTTTTCGAATCACGGCGGCCATGTCGGCGAGCATCCGGTTTCGCTCCAGGCCCTGCATTCGGGTGTTCTGAAGCAGCGCGACGAACTCGTACGGGTCTTCGGGCCGCATCGCATCGTTGTAGACCTGCCCGAAGAGGCGGATGCCGTGGGCAAAGGGAATGAAATCGGCCCAGTAGGTTTCGGTCCATCGTTTCAGGATCTCCGACCGGCGGGCGAATTCCCGAATCAATTCCCCATCCGAAAGGCCGGCCAAATCCACCGCCGCCAGCCGGTCGGCCTCGGCGATCATCTCCTGAATGGCGCTTTCCACCCGCGGCCGAAGCGCTTGGAGATTGTCGAAGCTTCGCCGGAGGCTGAGATCCCACTGCCGCCGGTCGTCCTGGGGAGAGGGCGTCGACCCGGTGGTGACGGGGCGGGATTGGAGCACGAAAAGCTCGCCTCGCCGCAGGGTCCATTCCACATCCTGGGGAGCGGCGTAGAGGGTTTCCGCCTGCTTCGCGGTTCGGAACACGCGGCCGACGCCGTCGTCGTCCAGGGGCGGAACTTCGGACCGTTCGCGGGGCAGGGGCGTTGCGCGGACGCCCTGTTTTCCGGGAACCATGTACTGTTCACGCCGGGCCGGGGCGTGGGAGAGAATGTGTCCGTCCTTTCGGTCGAGAATCCACCGGTCCGGCTCGATGATGCCGTCCACCAACCCCTGGTTGAGTCCGTGGACCGCCTCGATCACCGCCTGGGCCGGGTCCATCGGGCTTCGGCTGAAGGCCACCCCGGCGCATTCGCCGGGGACGATTTCTTGGATAACGACCGCCATGGAACTGACGGCGGCATCCAGATTCAACTCCCGGCGGTAGAGAATGGCCGCGTCGGACCAGAGAGACGCCCACACCCGGCGGATGTGCTCCAAAATCGCCTCGGTCCCGACCACATTGACATAGGATTCATGCAGCCCGGCAAAGGAGGTCTTCTCGGAGTCCTCGGCCGGCGCGGAGGAGCGGACCACCACCGGCGCGTTTCCGAACCGGGGCTCGATATGGCGGGTCAGTTCCTCCCGCATCGCTTCCGGCAGGGGATGGTTGAGAAACATGCCTCGAATCCGCAGGGCGCTGTCCCACACCTCTTCCCACCGCAGATCACGGGCGTCCTTGCGGTTCAGCTCCAAAAGAATGCGCTCCCGCAAACCGGCCCCGGCGATGAAAGCCTCATAGGCGGCCGCCGTCACGCACAGGCCGTCCGGTACCCGAAATCCACCTCG
>JAABSQ010000505.1 GCA_011390315.1 Desulfobacteraceae bacterium | reverse complement strand
ATAAAGAAGGTGCGCACCAGACCGGTATAGGCGATGCCCGAAACCAGCACCATGAGAATCCAGATGACCAGCAGTTCCCGGCCGGTGAGCCAGGTTCGGTGAAACGCATTCCCGAGGCCGGCCACCAGAATGGTAAGCCAGAGAAGGATAAAAAAGGGGGCCAGCGGAAAATGACCGCCCCCCAGCAGGGTGGCCTGCTGATAGATGTTGTTGTAAGGGGTGACCGCGCAGATGGCCACCCCGAAACCCGTTCCCAGAAGGATCGCCCGAAGCCGGATCAGTTCCCGTATGCCTTTGGGGTCGTTCATGAAGTTCCGCCTTGAGATTCCGCTTTGGTGTTCGCCGGTCTGTTATTCGGTTCGGGAGATGCGACCCCGCTGTTTTTTGATCAGGGATCGGCGGCGCTTGTTCTCCAATCGTCTCTGCCTGGCCGCGGCGCTCGGTTTGGTGGGCTTTCGGCGCTTGGGCTTTCGGCTCGCCTTGCGAATCAGTTCAAGCAACCGTTCCATAGCTTCCTGACGGTTCTGTTCCTGGCTGCGGCGCCGTCGGGCGTCGATGACCAGAAACCCCTTGCTGTTGATCCGGTTTCCGGCGATCCGATAAAGACGGTTTTTCACCGCCGAAGGCAGGGAAGCGGTCCCCTCGATATCGAATCGAAGCTTCACCGCCGTGGCCACCTTGTTGACATTCTGCCCGCCCGGGCCCGATGACCGGACGAATTCTTCCTGAAGATCGCTTTCGTGGATATGAATATCCGGGGTGACTTGAATCATCGTTCCGTTTTTCCGTCATCCGGCATACGGTTTCAGGCGGCCAGTCGACTGGACCGCTCCGCCGTCAGCAATGCCGCATACTCTTGGTGGGCCACCCGGTCCAGGGACCGCCAGATCAGAAGCTGTTTTCGAAGGTCGTTTAAAAATGCCTTGTTGATCCGCTTCCAGGCGTTGGCCTCTCCGGTTTCCCGCACCAGCCGCACATTGACCTCCAGAAAGCACTCGTTGTCATTCGAGGCGCAGAAATAGATCACCACCTGCTGCATGATTCCGAAATCGAAGGGGGCCAGCCAGACCCGGGCCTGAAGCTGAATGCAGGCGGGCGGGGCCTCGGTTTCTTCGTCGCAGTTTTCCTGAGCCGATTTCATGCCGGGAACCACCGGGCAGAGAAAGGCGGTCTCGATGTCCCCCGCTGAAAACAGGCCGTGGGACACATCCTGGTGACCGCGAAAATAGGAGAGCAGAAACCCGCCGATGCTGTCATGCTCATGAAATTTCACCAGAAACGGAAGGGTCAGCTCCAGGGAGTTTTCCCGCACGTTGGGAAAGGTCCAGGCCCGGTTCACATCCGGAATGGCGATATCGGCCGCCACCCGGGACGGATAAATGACCGATATCAGCACCACCAGAATCACCAGGATCATGGATGCCACCCCGGCCAGAGAAGAATAGTTGACCGTGATGCCGGACCAGAGGGCGGTTCCCGCAAAAAACTTGGCCGAGACCTGGGCCAGGATATAGCCGAGCACCACGCTCAACACCGCAAAGGCCAGGGCCTCGGCGATAAATAAAAAGGAGACATGGGAAGGGGCCAGCCCCACCGAGGTGTAGATCCCGATCTCCTGCTTTCGTTCATAGACGCTTCCGATCATGGTGTTGAGAACGATGAAAATCGAAATCACCAAGGGGATCAGGATATTGGGAACGCCGCTGTAGTTGAGGGTATCGCTGGCATTATACATGAACGTCCCGTCGGATTCTCCGCTGAACAGGGTGAGCCCGAACCGGTCCACCAGATGCCGGGCCTTTTCCGGAATCGTACTCGGATCATCGGGCCGAATGGCCACCCCCTTGAGGCTTCCGCCGGGCCGGGAGAGAATGTCCCGATACGGAACCATCACCGTCAGGTCGCCGTCCACATGCTGGTACCGGCTTTGAAAGGCCTGAACCTCCTCCCCCGATTCCACCGCCTCCAGTTCCACTTCGGTCATCTCTACGCTGACCTCGTCGGGAAATGTGACCGGCGTAAGGGCCTCTCCGTCCAGATCCGACCGTTCCTGAAGCCGATCCCCGGCAAACACCCCCACCACCCGGTAGGGGACCCCCCAGAGGCGGACCTCGGCTCCGGCCGGTTTTTGCGGATCGATCCCCAGGGCCTCCGCAATCCGGCGGGACAGCAGGACGACCCGACGCTCGTTTTCTTCAAACCACCTGCCGCCCACCAGAACCTCGTCGAGGCCGGTGACATAGGGTTCATCTGCCGACAGACCCATCAGCCCCCGGGCCTCGAACTCGCCGGCCTCGGTTTTCAGGGGAATGGGAACGGTCCGGGTCTTGTCTTCGTCTTCCAGCCAGGCCCGCGGCGCCACCACCCCCTCGCCCCGAAAGGAATTGATGAGAATTCCGAGGGCCTCCGGCGGAAGGTCGGTCCAGTTGACATTCTTCAGCAGAAATCCCTGATAAGGGGCCGAATTCTGAAACAATACCCGGGCATGATGCCGAATGCTCTTCACCGAAGTGAAGCTCATGATGGTGAAGGTGAGAATCACCAGGGTGGTGCAGGTCAGGATCGTCCGCAGCCGCCGTCGTTTCAGGTTGCTCACCCCCAGGAAAAAGGCCGCGACAAAAGCCTTCCACCGGCTGACCTCCTCGGCCCGCCGCTCCTG